>DASZJC010000504.1:0-4556 GCA_035948495.1 Xanthobacteraceae bacterium
TGCGATAGGCGAGCAGCCGCGCCACTCCGAACTCGGTTCCCGGCAGCGGGATGCTGTTGGCGCGGTCGCGCACCCAGTTGCCGGAATTCGCGCGCATCTCGGCCGCCAAGGCGCTCCACAGCCGGGCGTCTTCGCTGTCCGCGTCCACCTGCGGAAACGTGACGCGGCCGACGAGATGGCGCTCTTCCCGCCACGGCTTCGTCAGTCGGAGCATCGGGGTTTCCGCTTCGTTGATGAAGGGAATCCAGTGCAGATCAAACTCCACGGGGCCTCGCCCCTGGCGCTCCCGCCACTCCTTGGAAAGGTATCGCTCGCCCGGTTCGAGCGGACGCAAGCGGTTTTGATCGAGCGTCGGCTCGATCACGAATTTGCCCGGCACGCCTCCGGTCTCCACGATGCCGGTCCAGTATGTTTGATAGGCGGTCGTCGAACGCGCCGTTCGCGACGTCTGCTTGGTGACGTGGAGGGCGGTTCCGATGCCTCCTATCAATCCGATCCGGCGAATGAGGGAGCCGACAAGGCGGAGGTTGGTCGCCAGCAGGTCGGCGAGCCGCAGCCTTCCGAGGCCGCTTCCGAACACCGCTTTTGTTCCGGCCGCGTCGGCAGTCGCTCCGAGCAACGCCACGAAGCGCCGATGGTCGTCGGTCGGGGAGGTCGGATCGTTGATGCCGAGAAAATCGACCCGCTCGCCGGCCGCCGTCTGGAAGGCAAGGCGGATGCCGAGGAAATCGGGATCGGTTTCCAGGTGCGGGCAGCCCAGGCCGGTCGAGATGCGGGCGATGCCGGTGTATTCGGCGTCCGGCCGGAACAGTCCGACCCCGTCGAGATTCCCGGGAAGCTGCGCGGCGATTTTCAGCGCCACCTTGCCGCCGGCGACTTGATATTGATGCGCCACGCGGTCGCGGACTTTGAGATCGGGAGCATTGTTCACCAACTCCGCCTGGAAGTCGGATATCGGGGCAACGTCGGCGGAAATTCGCTCCAAGTCCGCGGGAGATGGCCGAAAGGGCGTCCATGCGCCCGTGGTCGATTGGCTCATGCGTATTCCCCTGGGAAGACGGCTTAAGGTCGATCACAATCTTTAGTCGGAAAAACATAAGCCCGCTAGGCGGTCCGGCGGCAAATCAGGGTTGTGGACCTCGTTTCCCTTCTTTATGGATGAGCAATGCCTTTTCGCGGCATCGCAGGGGGGACCCATGAGCAAGAACATTATCTTCTGCGCCGACGGTACATGGAACGGGCCCGGCGAGCCGGACAGCGACGACAAGACGGCTACGCCGACGAATGTGTTCAAAACCTTCCTGAACCTCGACGGTCTCGACGACCCAGGGACCACCAGGCTCGCAAAGGAGCAAGAGCGGTCGCTCCCGGGCGCCGATGGGACGCCGCAACAGGTGGCGAAATATTTGCACGGGGTCGGCGATTCCGACAATTTTCTCGTCCACGTCCTTGGGGGGACGCTCGGAGCTGGCCTCATCACGCGGATCGTGCGTGGCTACACGTTCGTTTCGCGCAATTACACGCCCGGCGACAAAATATTTCTCCTTGGATTTAGTCGTGGGGCTTATACGGCACGGGCGCTCGCCGGGATGATTTCCGCCAAGGGCCTGCTCGATGCGAGAAAACTCGGTCTGACGAACGCGAATAAAGAGGCGGCCTACTGCCTTGGTGCCGCTGTGTGGTTCGCCTATCGACAGAGTGCGCTGCCAACCGAGCCGAATCTGTTCGACCGCGTCTTCAACGCTGTCCTTAACGTTCCAGCTTTTTTGCTGAGGCCGCCTAGGGAAGATCAGCTCGTTTCGGCGCCGATCGAGGCTATAGCCGTTTGGGACACGGTCGGCTCCCTCGGCATCCCGCTCTACAGCGACCGTCTGGTCCGCCTGGACGTTTTCCGCTTTGCCGACACGAAGCTGAGCACCAATGTGAAATGGGGTCGTCACGCCATAGCGATTGACGAGCAACGCGGAGATTTCACGCCGACCCTGTGGGATGCGGATGACCGCATCGTCCAAGTGCTATTCCCAGGTGCGCACGCGGACGTCGGCGGCGGATATCCGCTCGCCAACAACGAGAGCGGGCTCTCGGACGGCGCGTTCAAATGGATGAGCGACGAACTCGCAAATCTGGGCGTCCGTTTTGCCGCGCCGCCGAGTTGTCCGCCAAAGCCCAATTCCCAGGGCACGGCACACCGACCTTGGGCGCACCCGCCGTTTGACAAATTGCTGCCTGACCCAAGAACGTTTCCCAAGGGTTTGTGCTTGTCCAAAAGCGTGCTCGATCGCATCGGCGGCGCCGCGGTCATCGCCGATCCCGGCCTTCAGGCGGCGGCCTATGCTCCGGGAAATCTGTCCGACTACCTGGCCGGTCAAGCGGCCGTTGCCGGCATCAAGGTCGTTTGACCGGCGGCCTCGCGCTTAGACGTCCACCGTGGCGGCGAGCGCGTTTTCCTGAATGAACTCGCGGCGCGGCTCGACCACGTCGCCCATCAGCTTGGTGAAAATGTCGTCGGCCTCGTCGACCTCCTTGACCTTCACCTGCAGCAGCGAGCGCGCGTCGATGTCGAGCGTCGTCTCCCATAGCTGCTCGGCGTTCATCTCGCCCAGGCCCTTGTAGCGCTGCAGGGAAATGCCCTTGCGGCCGGCGGCGGTCACCGCCTCGAACAGCCCGACGGGGCCGTGGATAGGCGTCTCGTCGTCCTTACGGCGGAGCATCGCGGGCGGGGTCGGTCGCGGATAAATCTGCTGCAAGGACAGCGCGAATTCATCGAGCTTACGGGCGTCGGCCGAGCCGAGCAGTGCCTGGTCGATCACAGCGGCTTCCCTGACGCCTCGCACAGTCCGTTCGAACTGGAATCCGTCCTCGTTGAACCGCCCCTTCCAGCCGCGCTCGGTTTCGTCGGTCAAGGCGTCGAGGCGTCTGGCGATATAGTCGGCCGCCCGTCCGGCATTCGAGGGGTCTTCGGTGACCCGCTGATGCAGGACGCCGGCAATGGCGGCCTGCTCGATCACCTTGCGGTTGTAGCGGCTGTGCAGACCGTTGAGGAGGTTGCGGATCGTGCGGGCTTCCTCCACGAGCTTGCGCAGATCGTTGCCGGCGCGCTCCTCGCCCGACGACAAACGCAGCACCGCATCCTCGAGGCCGGTCGTGATCAGATAGTCCTCCAGCGCCCGCTCGTCCTTGAGATATTGCTCCGACTTGCCGCGCGTCACTTTATAGAGCGGCGGCTGGGCGATGTAGAGATGACCGCGATCGATGACCTCGCGCATCTGCCGGTAGAAAAAGGTGAGCAGCAGGGTGCGGATGTGCGAGCCGTCCACGTCCGCGTCCGTCATGATGATGATCTTGTGGTAGCGCAGCTTGTCGATGGCGAACTCGTCGGTGCCGATGCCGGTGCCGAGCGCGGTAATCAGCGTGCCGATCTGTTCGGACGACAGCATCTTGTCCATGCGCGCCCGCTCGACATTGAGGATCTTGCCGCGCAACGGCAGCACCGCCTGGAACTCGCGGTTGCGCCCCTGCTTGGCCGAGCCGCCGGCCGAATCGCCCTCGACGATGAAGATTTCGGATTTTGCCGGATCGCGTTCCTGGCAATCGGCCAGCTTGCCCGGCAGCGACGTGACGCCGAGCGCGCTCTTGCGCGTCATCTCGCGCGCCTTGCGCGCCGCTTCGCGGGCCGCGGCCGCCTGGATCACCTTGCCGACGACGATCTTGGCCTCCGACGGGTGCTCCTCGAACCAGGCCTTGAGCGCGTCGTTGATGACGCCCTCGACCACCGGCCGCACCTCGGAGGACACCAGCTTGTCCTTGGTCTGGGAGGAGAATTTCGGGTCCGGCACCTTGATGGAGAGCACGGCGGTGAGGCCTTCGCGGCAATCATCGCCGGTGAGCTGCACTTTGTCCTTCTTGGCAAATCCGCCGCCCTCGGCATAGCCGGTCACCTGGCGGGTCAGCGCGCCGCGGAAGCCGGCCAGATGCGTGCCGCCGTCGCGCTGCGGGATGTTGTTGGTGAACGCGAGCACCGCCTCGTGATAGCCGTCGTTCCACCACAGCGCGCACTCGACCCCGACCCCGTCGCGCTCGGCTTTGATCACGATCGGCTTCGGCACCAGCGGCGTCTTGTTGCGGTCGAGATACTTGACGAACGCCTCGACGCCGCCCTCGTAGCGCATCTCCTCGCGTTTCTCGACGGCGTGACGCATGTCCGAGAGCACGATCAGCACGCCGGAATTGAGGAACGCAAGCTCGCGCAGGCGGTGCTCGAGCGTCGCCCAATCGAACTCGAGCATGGTGAAGGTCTTGGGCGAGGCCAGGAACGTCACCTCGGTGCCCTGCTTGTCGTGGGCGGCGCCGACGACGGCGAGCGGGGCGACCGCCACGCCGTCCGCGAACTCCATGAAATGCTCCTTGCCGTCGCGCCAGATGGTGAGCTTGAGCCAGGAGGAGAGGGCGTTGACGACCGAGACGCCGACGCCGTGCAGTCCGCCCGAGACCTTGTAGGAGTTCTGGTCGAACTTCCCGCCCGCATGCAGCTGGGTCATGATGACTTCGGCGGCCGA
>DASZJC010000505.1:0-4059 GCA_035948495.1 Xanthobacteraceae bacterium
GCCGCGGCCGGCGGCTTGAGCTGAGTAACGACCGACATTGCCGTCCTCCTGCTGACGCCGGCGGGGCTAGTGTCCCGATTCCGAAGTTCGCCCAACCTTGCAGCACACCCTCATGCGAACTTCGGGTTCGCGGCACTAGCCGTCGGGAGGCGCCACTCTGCCGCAGCGGTTGTTGCGGTGCAACAGAAATGCGCGAAACCGCCTCTTGGTTCCCGTTGATCGAACCAAGCCTGCCGCGCTTATGGGCACCCCGGGCGGCTGACACTGCCCGAGAGAGTCGGTATCGTGGTCACGCTGCGAGGCGAAATCGGGACTGCCGGCGAGGCCGGCGGCCAAAAGGGAGGAAATAAACCATGCCGTTTACCGGCGAAGGGATCATCGTCACTCTGATCATCGGCCTGATCGCGGGCTGGCTGGCCTCGAAACTCGTCAGCGGTACCGGGCTCGGCATCATCGGCGATATCGTCGTCGGCATCATCGGCGCCTTCATTGCCGCGTGGGTGTTCCCGAAACTCGGCATCATGCTCGGTTCGGGAATCGTCCGCGAAATCATCGATGCAACCATCGGGGCGATCATCCTGTTGGTGATCGTCAAGTTGGTCCGGCGCGCGATGTAGGTTGCGGGTCGGCAGCGAAGGAGGCCCAATGCCCGATAAGCCGTGGATCTTCCGGACCTATGCGGGCCATTCGACCGCCAGCGACTCGAATGCGCTCTACCGGAAGAACCTCGCCAAGGGCCAGACCGGCTTGTCGGTCGCCTTCGATCTGCCGACCCAGACCGGCTACGATTCCGACCATCCGTTGGCGAGAGGCGAGGTCGGCAAGGTCGGCGTGCCGATCTCGCATCTCGACGACATGCGGGCGCTGTTCGACGGCATCCCGCTCGCCGAGATGAACACCTCGATGACCATCAACGCGACGGCCGCCTGGCTGCTCGCGCTCTACATCGCGGCGGCGGACGAGCAGGGCGCCCGCCGGTCGGCGCTTCAGGGCACCACCCAGAACGATATCATCAAGGAATATCTCTCGCGCGGCACCTACGTGTTTCCGCCGGGCCCGTCCATGCGGCTGACCAAGGACGTGATCCTGTTCACGACCAAAGAGTTGCCGAAGTGGAATCCGATCAACGTGTGCTCGTATCACCTGCAGGAGGCGGGCGCGACGCCGGTGCAGGAGCTTGCCTTCGCGCTCGCGACCGCGACCGCCGTGCTCGACATGGTGAAGACCTCGGGCGAGGTTCCGGCACAGGCGTTCGGGGAGGTGGTCGGGCGCATCTCGTTCTTCGTCAATGCCGGGCTGCGCTTCGTCACCGAACTGTGCAAGATGCGCGCCTTCGCCGAGCTGTGGAACGAGATCACCGCCGAGCGCTATGGCGTCACCGATGCCAAGCACCGATTGTTCCGCTACGGCGTGCAGGTGAATTCGCTCGGGCTGACCGAGCAGCAGCCGGAGAACAACGTCTACCGCATCCTGATCGAGATGCTGGCGGTGACGTTGTCGAGGAACGCTCGGGCGCGCGCCGTGCAGCTTCCCGCCTGGAACGAGGCGCTCGGCCTGCCGCGGCCGTGGGATCAGCAATGGTCGCTGCGCATGCAGCAGATCCTCGCTTACGAGACCGATCTGCTCGACCACGGGGATATTTTCGACGGATCGCGGGAGATCGCCGCCAAGGTCGAGGAACTCAAAGCCGCGGCGCGCGAGGAGCTTGCCCATATCGACGCCATGGGCGGCTCGGTCACGGCGGTTGAATCCGGCTACATGAAGCAGCAGCTCGTCGCATCGAACACCGAGCGGCTCGAGGCGATCGAGCGCGGCGAGCGGATCGTGATCGGGGTCAACCGTTACGTCGAGACCGAACCCTCGCCGCTGTCCGCCGGCGAGGAGGCGGTCGTCACCGTGCCGGAAGCCGTCGAGGCGGACCAGGTCGCGCGGCTTGCCGCTTGGCGCCGCGCCCGCGACGGGAAGGCCGTGGCGACGGCGCTGAGGGAATTGCGCCGCGCCGCCAAGGACGGCGGCAACATCATGCCCGCCTCGATCGAGGCGGCGAAAGCCGGCGTGACCACCGGTGAATGGGGCGCGGCCTTGCGCGAGGTCTACGGCGAATTTCGTGCGCCGACCGGCGTCGGCCGTGCCGCGCGCAATGCCGCCCAAGGCCTCGACGGACTGCGCGCCGAGGTCGAGCGGGTGTCACGGCGGCTCGGCCGGCGGCTCACGTTCGTGGTGGGCAAGCCGGGTCTCGACGGCCACTCGAACGGCGCCGAGCAGATCGCCGTGCGCGCGCGCGATGCCGGCATCCAGGTGGTTTACGACGGCATCAGGCTCACGCCCGCCGAAATCGTCGAGGCGGCGCACAAAGAGCGCGCCCACGTGATCGGGCTGTCGATCCTGTCCGGCTCGCATCTGCCGCTGGTGCGGGACGTGGTGGCGCGTCTGCGCGCCGCCGGGCTCGATCACGTGCCGGTTGTCGTCGGCGGCATCATCCCGCCGGAGGACGCGACCGCGCTGCGGCAGGCCGGCGTCGCGGCGGTCTATACCCCCAAGGACTTCGAGCTCAACCGCATCATGGCGGACATCATCCAGATCGTCGACCGCACCGCCGAACAGGCGGCGTGACAAACAATCATCGAAAAGGTTTGCTGAGAAACGGCGAGCCCGCGAGTCCGTAGCGCCACGGCTTTTCGACCGCCTTGCTGATGCCGATGCGCTGTCCGACCGCGATCGGCACATCGTGCGCCCGCGCGGTGAGCCGGAACGGCGGCGCATCGAGCGCAAGTCCGTCGTGCGCGCGCGTGACGGCGAGCGCCTCGCACAGCCGCCCGGGACCTGCGCATAGAAGCCGCACGTCCCGCATCTTGCGCCGCCGCTGCATGGTCGGGATGCCGTCGGTCGGCTCGAGGGCCCGGATCAAGACCGCGTTCGCTACGCCTTCCGGCTCGCATACCAGGTTGAGGCACCAGTGCAGGCCGTAGGAGCGGTACACGTAGGCGTGACCGGCCGGACCGAACATGCTGGCGTTGGGGGCGGTGCGTCCGCCGAACCCGTGCGCGGCGGGATCGTTGTGGTCGTAGGCCTCGACCTCGACGATCGTGCCGCCGACGCCGTCGACCAGTAGGGTGGCGCCGATCAGCTCGGGTGCGACCTTATGGACGCTGCGGTCGAAGAACGCGCGGGTCAGCAAAACGCGCTTGCGCATCGGCGATGTCAGCGTGAGGTCGCCGCCGCTATGACCTCGGCGAGCCTGCTCGGGCTCACCGGCTTCATCACATAGGCGTCCATGCCGGCCGCGCGCGCGGTCGCCTCGTCGCCGGGCGCGGCACGACCGGAAATGCCGACGATCGGGATGCGCCCGACGGCCCCATCGAGCGCGCGTATGCGGCGCGCCGCTTCGATGCCGTCGACGTCGGGCAGAATCAGGTCCATCAGCACGAGATCGTAGCCGCCGCGCACGACGGCTTCGACGGCGGCAGTGCCGCTCGCCGCGAAATCGACCTTGTGGCCGAGTTCGGTCAGGATCGTGTTGAGGATGACGCGCCCGTAAGGGTTGTCCTCGGCGCACAGGATGCGCAGGCCCCCCGCGCGGCCGGCGCGGGGTTCCGCCGCGGAGGCGTTTGCGGCCGCACCCTCGGGCGCGGCGGTGCGCTCGACCACGACGCTGAGGCGGAACGTGCTGCCGTGGCCGGGCTTGCTGTTGACCGTGACGGTCCCGTGCATCGCCTGGGCCACGCGTTTGACGAAGACGAGGCCGAGGCCGGCTCCGCCGAAACGGCCGGCGATTCGCGCGTCGGCCTGGGCGAACGGCCGGAACAGGCGCTTGATCTCGGCAGGCGACAGCCCGATGCCGCTGTCGCTCACCTCAAACACGAGGCGGACACGTTCGCGCGCCGCCGGTTTCGCCGCGACGCTCAGGCCGACGCGGCCGCGCTCGGTGAACTTGACGGCGTTGTCGATCAGGTTCTCGACCGCGGCGCGCAGGAGCACCGGGTCGCCGACCAGCAAATCCGGCAACGCGGCGACGCGAATCTCGGTCGCAAGCCCCTTGGTCTCGGCGCGCGCCGTGAG
>DASZJC010000506.1:0-4265 GCA_035948495.1 Xanthobacteraceae bacterium
ACAGATCGACGATCGACATCTGCGGCCGGGCACCAAGCTGCCCTCGATTCGCAACTTCGCTGAGACCTACGACGTCAGCCGTTTCACGGTGGTTGAGGCATACGATCGCCTGGTGGCGATGGGCTATCTCCAGTCGCGCCGGGGTGCCGGCTTCTACACGGCGGCCGCGCCCGCGCCGGCCGGGGCCGAGCATCCCGCACCGTCCGACAATCACCAGCGCAACGAGCAGCTGGTCTGGCTCATCCGCCGATTGCTCGAGGCGGGCGAGAACACCATCCTTGCGGGCGGTCCCTGGCTGCCAAATTCATGGCTCGACGAAACCGGCATCCGCCAGAGCCTCAACGTGCTCGCCCGCAAGAACGGCGCCTATCTCCTCGAATACGGGCATCCCTTCGGCTATCTGCCGCTGCGCGAGCACCTGGCGCAGATGCTCGGCGGGCTCGGCATTACCGCGCATGCCGACCAGATCCTGCTGACGCAGGGCACGAGCCAGGCGCTCGAGCTCGTCATCCGCTACCTGCTGAAGCCCGGCGATGCGGCGCTGGTCGACGACCCCGGCTACTACAACATGTTCGGCAATCTGCGCCTCCAGGGCGTCGAGATGCTGGCGGTGCCGCGCCATCCCGACGGACCGGACGTCGCCATCCTCGAGAAGCTCGCCGCCGCGCACCGGCCGAAGGTCTATTTCACCCAGTCGGTGATGCAGAACCCGACCGGCACCGACATGAGCCCGCACGTCGCCTTCAAGGTGCTGCAGGCGGCCGAGCGGCACAACTTCACCGTCGTCGAGGACGACATCTTCTGCGATCTCCAGGTGAAGACGACGCCGCGGCTTGCCACCCTCGACCAGCTCAACCGCGTAATCTATGCGCGCAGCTTTTCCAAGACGCTGTCGGGCAGCCTGCGCGTCGGGTTCCTCGCCTGCACCCAGGCGATGGCGGACGAGCTTGCCGACATCAAGATGCTGACCAGCATCACCACGTCGCAATTCACCGAGCGGCTCGTCTATCTGATGCTGGTGGACGGCCATTACCGCAAATATCTCTCGCGCCTGCACGAGCGGCTCGGCGAGGCGCGCCTCAACGTCGTGCGCGCCTTCGAGCGCATCGGATTGGACGTATTCGTGGAGCCGGCGGACGGCATGTTCGTGTGGGCGCGCTTCCCGCACGTCGACGATTCGCTGGCGCTCGCCGAAGCCTCGCAGCGCGACGGCATCATGCTGGCGCCGGGCGCGGTGTTCCGTCCGCATCTCGAGCGCTCGCCGTGGATGCGCTTCAACGTCACCGCGTGCGAGGACACGCGCGTGCAGCGCTGGCTGCAGCGGCAGGCCGCCGGTCGGGCGGCTTGCTAAAGTCACACCACAGCCCGGGCCCCCGGTTGAACGCCGGCCGGATTTGCTGATAGTCCTTGGCTTCTGACAACAACCGGGGAGGTCCAGCGTGCCCGCGTCGATGCAAGGTGAGATGCAGCCCGCCGTCTATCGTTTCAAGTTTGGCGGCTTCGAGATCGCCAATATCATGGACAGCAAGGTCGTCCGCGAAGGGCTGCATCCGAGCTTCGGCGGCGAGCACCCGGCCGAAGAGGCGCGCGCGCTCGCCCGGGCCAATCGCATCGACCCCAACCGCTACGAACACCCGTTCATTCCGACCGTTGTCAACACCGGCCGGGAGCTGGTGCTGTTCGATACCGGCAACGGCGCGCTGCGCCGCGAGCGCGAGCAACTGCGCGCCCGGCTGCCCGACGGGCGGCTGGTCGAGCGGTTGGGCGAGGCCGGCTACCGCCCCGCCGATGTCGACGTGGTCGTCATCACCCACGGGCATCCCGACCACATCGGCGGCCTGACCGAGGGCGGGCGGCCGGTGTTTCCCAACGCCCGCTACGTGTTCGGCGCCGCCGAGTTCGATTTCTGGAAGCGCGGCGAGAACGTGCGCGAGGCGCGCAAGTTCAATCGCGAGCTGTTCGTCGACATCGCGCTGCCGCTCGCAGACCGCGCGAGCTTCATCAAGCCGGGCGACGAGGTGGCGCCGGGCATCCGCGCGGTCGATGCCGCCGGGCATGCGCCCGGCCTCATGGCCTATCACGTGGAGAGCGGCGGCAAGCGGCTCTTGATCTGGGCCGACACTTGCATCCACTACGTGGTCGCGGTGCAGCGGCCGGAGTGGCACATCGACGTCGACGACGACAAGGAGAAGGCGGTCGCCACGCGCAAGCGCATCCTCGACATGGTGGCGACCGACGGGCTGTTCGTGGCCGGCTTCCACATGCCGTTCCCCGGCCTCGGCATGGTGGAGAAATCCGCCGGCGGCTATCGCTGGGTGCCGGTCGGCTATCAGCTCAATTTGTGAGCAGAGCAATCGGCTCGCCGCGCGGTCGCCGACCTGTCCACATCGTCATGGCCGGGGGGTTTGAAGGCGTGGATGCCCGGCACAAGGCCGGGCATGACGCGTCAAACAATCGAGGCCGCTGGTGTTACGGGGTGCCCCGCCTGCGCGGGGCACGACGAGTCAGCTTGGCAAGTTGACCGTCAGGCCATGCGTTATTTGGGGCACATGGCGTCGAGCGAATCCAGGACGGCGACGAGATCCTTGCCGTCCTTGGAGTCGGGATTGACGTCGTCCATGCCGGCCATCAGCTTCACGTAGTCGGGCCCGATCTTCTGGCCCAGTGCATCGGCCTGCTTGTTGAGATCGTCCATCTTCTTCTGGTCTTTCTTTTGCGCGGCGGCCTGCGCCTGGTCGCCAAGCTTGCTGATCTGGCAGTAGGTGTCGAGCTTGGCCTTGTCGGCCTTGATCATATTGACGACCTTTTGGGCGTCGGCCTTGGTCGGCGGCTTCCCGCCGCCCTGCTGAGCATGCGCAACGACGGGCATCGCGGCGAGAGCCGAGACTGCGATGATGAGCTTGAGATTCATTGGCAGCACTCCTCGAGTGGTTGAGCGGAGATGAGGTCGCCCCATGCGATTCTCTGGTACCCGCGATGACCCGGTCATCGCGGCGCCCGTAAGGACACGAGCGATGCGGCAGGACGATGGCTTTTGACCGATTTTCCCCCGCGGGAACTCTGGAACGCCGGACCATAGCAGTGCAAGGCATCCGCGGGAAGTCCCGGACCGATCAGGCATTTTCCCGGTTGCCGGCAATCCGCGCATGTCCCAATGTTAGCCGCCACAGGGGATGGGACACCCATGCTGACGGTCTCCAAGGATCGCGCGCTGCTCACCACCATTACCGGCTCGCTGCCGCGACCGCATTGGTTCGTCGCCAACCTGCACGGCCGGCCGTTCTCGCTGGCGATGACCGACGTGGCGTTCCGCGAGCAATACACCGACGCGGTCGCGAGTTATCTGTGCGATCAGGCGCGGGCCGGGCTCGATCTTCTGACCGACGGGGACGCGCGCTGCGATTGCGACGTGGGCGGGCGCTCGTGGTTCTCGTACGCGGCCGAGCGTCTCGAAGGCCTGCAAGGACACCATCTCGGGCGCGGGCGCACCGCGTCGAGCCGCGACAAGGGCGCCGGCGACATCATGTTCGAGGTGCTCGAGACCCGCGTGCTGCCGAACGTCACCGGCGAGGTGCGGCGCGGACCCCTGGAATACGCGCGGGTGTGGAAGGTCGCGCAGCGCCTGACCCGCAAGCCGGTCAAGTTCGGCGCCATCTCCGGGCAGATGCTCGCGACCGGGGTCAACGACCGGCATTACCGCGACCGGCGCGAACTGGTGATGGCGCTGTCCCAGGCCATGAACGAAGAGCTGCACGAGCTGGCCGATGCCGGCTGCCCGGTCATCCAGGTCGAGGAGCCGGCGATCCACGGGATGGTCGGCATCGACGATAAGGAGGTGACCGGCGATTTTCTGGTCGAGGCCTTCAACGCCGAGGTGAATGGGCTGCGCGGCAAGGCGGAAGTCTGGTGCCATACCTGCTGGGGCAATCCGGCCGCCCAGCGCACGGAGACGACGCGGCGCTTCTACACCCAGGCCCTGCCCTTCTTCGACCGGCTCAACGTCGACGTCGTCACGTTCGAGGCGGCGGACAACGGCGGCGACGAAATCGAGAGCTTCGCCGCCGGCCTCGGCGCCGACAAGAAGATCGCCATCGGGGTCGTCAGCCACCGCACGCTCCAGGTGGAGCGGCCCGAGGAAGTGGCGGCGCTCATCCGGCGCGCGCTCAAGGTGATGGATCCGCGGCGCCTGATCGTCTCGACCGATTGCGGGTTCGGCCGCCAGGGCATGAGCCGGCTGCACGCCTTCTACAAGATGGTCTCGCTCG
>DASZJC010000507.1:0-4301 GCA_035948495.1 Xanthobacteraceae bacterium
CAGGCGGCGGACACGACCGATGGGCACCTTCCAGGACAAAACCAGCATGGACCGCATCTTGTTCGCCGTCTTCACCCACGAGAACAAGTCACAGGGCGTCAGCACCCCCTTCCTGCTGACACAGAACAATTGACGTTACCACTTTCGGAGCTGGCGAGGCGCACTGCGAGCCGCCCGGGAGCTATTGACTTTCGATTGTAACGACCAACGATTGGGAATATGGTCGAGGCTAATATAGCCACCATGCCAAGGAGCCTCGACACGTTGGCTAGTCTAGTCGCACATGACAGGGGGTATTGGGGCCCAAGCACCCGGATTTCAATTGCTGGTTTCTCCGATCGTCACGGGAGTCATTAGATGGCCTCTCTCCGCGCGCAATCTGCAACACTGACTCGCCTCCTCACAAGACGCCCGAGGGCTCTTACAGCACTGGGGACCATAGACCGTTTCGAGGCGGACAAGTTAGCAAAAGATGACAGAGGAACTATCTTGGTCTCAGTGGCTCTGGTGGAGCAACTAATAGAGGATGCAATACTCGCAAAGTGCCTTAAGAAATTTGATAATAAACCTTATCGCGATCGCCTCTTCTCTGGGACTCCGGAATTGGGAGGCGCAGTCACTACACTATCCGGAAAAATCACGCTCGCGCATGCGTTAGGAATTTTCGGCCCATTAGCACGAGAGGACCTCGATCGCCTTAGAAAGATTAGGAATGCGGCTGCTCACGCAAAGACGAGTCTAAGGTTCAATTCTAGAGTTATCAAAGATGCTGTTTCGTTCTTCCACGTCCTGGGTCCTACAGGACTTGGTATTGGAAAAACTGCGCGAACAAATACACCAAGGGGAAAGTTTTTGAGCGCGTGCGGATTTTATATGATTTTCCTGTATGTAGTAGCAAAACGAAGCCGCCGGTACAGACCGAAGAAGAAAAGGCGTGATGCGAGAAAATCATTTTTTTATTCCTAGCACGGGTCATTACTTCGCATGCTCCATTGCGCGACGTCATAGCATTTACAGCGTAACAAGTTGACGCGGGAATGGCCGCTCCTGCTTCGATCACCTAGGGTATTTCTCGATGTGCGTCTTGTTCGCCGGCTTTGAAGCTGACGGACCGACGAAAGAGTGGCTTCCATCCATGGGCGCTTTGGCGCAATAGAGGATGCGTCGCGGGAGTCTCCCACGGGAACTCAAC
Source organism: Xanthobacteraceae bacterium (assembly GCA_035948495.1). Taxonomy (GTDB): domain Bacteria; phylum Pseudomonadota; class Alphaproteobacteria; order Rhizobiales; family Xanthobacteraceae; genus AP-16. The sequence goes on from DASZJC010000507.1 coordinate 1,193, forward strand.
CCAAAAAGCGCCAGCGGTGCCTCAATTTGCTCCTAGCATAGCGCGGTTTGCGGTCCTAAGGTTGAGTGTTCCGCGGTAGTCGTCCGCATGGAGAAGGAAAGCATGCACCGGCGCAAATTCCTCAAAACCGCGGCGGGGGCGGCGGCGCTCGCCTCCGCGCGCCTCGCCGCGCCGGCCCTGGCGCAGGGGGCCGCGCGCACGCTGCGCTTCGTCCCGCACGCCGACCTCGCCAACTTCGACCCGATCTGGGGCACCGCGAACATCGTGCGCAACGCCAGCGCGCTCGTCTACGACACGCTCTACGGCTTCGACGTCAAGCTGCAGCCGCGGCGGCAGATGGTCGAGGCCGAAGAGACGAGCGCCGACGGGCTCGCCTGGACGTTCCGCCTGCGCGAAGGGCTCAAGTTCCACGACGGCGAGCCGGTGCTCGCGCGCGACGTCGTCGCCAGTCTGAGGCGCTGGTCCGCGCGCGACGGTGCCGGCAAGATGATCCGCGCGCTCGAGAACGAGCTCGCCGCAGTCGACGATCGCACCTTTCGCTGGGTGCTCAAGAAGCCTTATCCGCGCTTGCCGGCCGCCCTCGGCAAAATGAGTGCGCCGCTCGGCGTGATCATGCCCGAGCGCATCGCCAGGACCGATCCCTTCAAACAGATCACCGAGTACGTGGGCAGCGGGCCGATGCGGTTCGTCGCGGCGGAACGCATCTCGGGGGCGCGGGCGGTGTTCGAGCGCTTCGCCGATTACCTGCCGCGCCCGGAGCCGGCGTCGTGGCTCGCCGGCGGCAAGAAGATTCTCATCGACCGGATCGAATGGCTGGTCATGCCCGACCCGGGCGCCGCCGCGGCGGCGCTGCAGAACGGCGAGATCGACTGGTGGGAGCAGCCGCTCGCCGATCTCGCGCCGCTGCTGCGGCGCAATCGCAACGTGACCATCGACATCGCCGACCCGCTCGGCAACATCGGCACCTTCCGCATGAACCATCTCTATCCGCCGTTCAACGACGTGCGGGCGCGCCGCGCGATCCTCACGGCGATGAGCCAGGAGGACTACATGCGCGCGGTGGTCGGCGACGACACCAAGCTGTGGAAGCCGATGCCGAGCTTCATCCCGCCCGGCACGCCGCTCTATAACGAGGCGGGCGGCGAGATTCTCAAGGGCCCGCGCAATCTCGATGCGGCGAAGCGGCTGCTGGCGCAGTCCGGCTACGCCGGCCAGCCGGTCACCTGCATGGCGGCGCAAGACCAGCCCTCGCACAAGGCGATGGGCGACATCACCGTCGACCTGCTCGGCCGGCTCGGCGTCAACGTCGACTTCGTGGCGACCGACTGGGGCACCGTAGTGGCGCGGCGCGCGCAGAAATCGCCGCCCGGCCAGGGCGGCTGGCAGATGTTCCACACGGTGCATCCCGGCGTCGATTGCATCGATCCGGCGACCTACCAGGCGCTGCGCGCCAACGGCGATGACGCGTGGTTCGGCTGGCCGACGAGCGTAGAGGTGGAAGCGGCGATCGCCGAATGGATGGAGGCGAAGGGCGGCGAGGAGGAAGAGGCGGCGGCGCGCCGGGTCAACAAGGCGGCGTTCGACTTCGCGATTTTCGGGCCGACCGGATTCTTCCTGCGCTACCAGGCCTGGCGCAGGAACGTCACCGGCATCGTGCAATCGCCGATCCCGTTCTTCTGGGGCGTGGCGAAAACGTAGCGGGCACGCGCCTTCGGCGCTTTGCCCACCCTATAGTTTGCCCCGCAAATCCTTCACCCGCTGCGCCTTGAACTCGGTTTTCGGCAACGTGCCCGGCGCCAGGACCTCGGCCGCGATCCGCACCTCGCAACGCGAGCGGATTTCCGCTTCGAGCCGTTCGCGCAACGCCGCGCCGCCCGCCGCGTGATCGGCGTGCTCGCAGCGCACCGTCATGACGTCGAGGCCGCCGCCATCGGTCGACAGCACGATCTCGAACTCGTCGCCGGTGCCGGGCAGCGCGCGCACCGCCTCCTCGATCTGCACCGGAAACATTTTGATGCCGCGCAGGTTGATCAGATCGTCGGCGCGGCCGACGAAGCAGCCGACCGCGCGCGCATGGGTGCGGCCGCAGGCGCAGCGCTCGGTCGTCAGGGTGGCGTAGTCGCCGAGCAGGAAGCGTAGCTGCGGCGAGCTTTCCGAATTGAGGTTGGTGCACACGGTGAGCCCGCGCCGGCCCGGCGGCAGGGCGCGCCGCGTATCCGCATCGACGACCTCCCACACCTGGATGTCTTCCATCAGGTGGGTGGCGGACGGCGAGGTGTCGCGCTGCTGCGCCGGACAGGAGTAGCCGCCGACGTGGGGCGACGCCTCGGTGCAGCCGTAGAATTCGACGATGCGCGCGTTCCACAGATTTTCGATGCGGCGCCGCGTGGCCTCGACCCCGAGTGCCGGCTCGCCGCCGACGAACAGCGTGCGCACGCCGGTCGCGGCCGGGTCGTGCCCCATCGCCTGCATCAGCCGGCCGAGATGCAGCGCATAGGACGGCGTGCACAAAAGAATGGTCGGCTGGAAGCGCAGGATGACGTTGGCGCGCGCCTTGGCGTCCATGCCGCCGCCGGGAATCGTCGGCAGCTCCATCTTGGCGAGCGCGTATTGCACGCCCCACGCCCACACGTGCGGCCCGTAGCCGGTCAGCATGAACACCGTGTCGCCGGGGCGGAAGCCCATGGCGAACAGCGCGCGCGCGTTCGCCCACGCCCACGCCTCGCGGTCGACGTGGCTATAGCGGAACACCCGCGGCGGCCCGGTCGAGCCGGAGGAGGCAAACATCATCCAGCCGCGCTTCGCCCACACCTCGTCGGTCATCGTCGTGTAGGTGCCGTACGGGGGATGCTCGGCGGCGTCCGCCATCATCTCGGCCTTGTCGACCACCGGCCATTTCTCCAGCTCCTCGACCCCGCGCAGGTCGTGCGGCAACAGGCCGAGGCGGTCGAACCGGCGCCGGTAGAATGGGCTGTTCTCGTAGAGGAACGGAACGACCGCGCGCAGCTTCTCGTTCTGGATGGCGACGAGTTCGTCGCGCGAGGCGGCGTCGAGCCGCGGCGACCACATGTCGGCGCTTGCCGCGCGGTCGCGGTCGTGGCGGAATTTG
>DASZJC010000508.1:0-2743 GCA_035948495.1 Xanthobacteraceae bacterium
TTGACGAGCTGCATCAAATCCTTGTCCGACGAGACGATGGTCGAGGTGGCGCCGGCTTCGCAGGCTTGGCGCACATAGGTCGCGATCAGGTCGTCGGCCTCAAATCCCTTCTGCTCCAGACAGGGCAGATCGAAGGCGTGCACTGCTTGGCGGATCAGGCCGAATTGCGGTTTGAGGTCGTCGGGCGGGTCCGGCCGGTGCGCCTTGTAGTCGGGATACATTTCGGTGCGGAAGGTCTGCTCCGACAGGTCGAACACCACCGCGAGATGGGTCGGCTTGTCGTCCTTCATCTCGCGCAACAGCTTCCACAGCATGTTGCAAAAGCCGAACACGGCATTGAGCTGCAGCCCGTCCGACTTGCGGTTGATCGGCGGCAGCGCGTGGTAGGCGCGGAAAATGTAGCCGGAGCCGTCGACCAGGAAGAGATGGTCGCCCTTCTTCAACGGCTTGGCGGCGCTTGGCGCCTTTTGCGGCTTTGGCGGTGCTTTTTGTGCGGTTGGCATGATGGCGAATAATATAAGGGTTTCCAGTCATTCCGGAAGTCGCGAAGCGACTATCCGGAATCCATAACCACCGCCTGTGCAGAACTGTCGCTGCGACCCGATCTGGAATGATAGTGATTATGGATTCCGGGCTCACCGCTTCGCGGTGCCCCGGAATGACGAGAAAAACTGATGGACGCCTCCCCGCTTCCGATCGATGCTGCACTGCCGGACTTGACCGCGGCGTTGCGCGGCAACACTGCGGCCGTGCTGGTGGCGCCGCCCGGCGCCGGCAAGACCACACGGGTGCCTTTGGTGCTGGCACGCGAGGATTGGGCGCAAAAGGCGCGCCGCATCCTCGTCCTTGAGCCGCGCCGGCTCGCCGCGCGCGCCGCCGCGGATCGCATGGCGCAGACTCTCGGCGAGCGTGTCGGCGACACCGTAGGATTACGCGTCCGGTTCGGCTCCAAAATCTCGAGCCGCACCCGGATCGAGATCATCACCGAGGGCGTCTTCACCCGGCTGATTCTCGACGATCCCATGCTCGACGGCGTCGCAGCCGTGATCTTCGACGAGTTCCACGAGCGCTCGCTCGACGCCGACCTTGGCCTGGCGCTGGCCCGCGACGTGCAGCAGGGCTTGCGCGAAGATCTGCGCATCCTGGTCATGTCGGCGACCATCGACGGCGCGCGCATCGCAAAATTGCTCGGCGACGCGCCGGTGATCGCCAGCGAAGGCCGCGCCTTTCCGGTCGAGACCCGCTATGCCGGCCGCGACGCGCGGCCGATCGAGCCGCAGGTCGCCGACACGATAATGCGCGCGATGCGGGCCGATACCGGCTCACTGCTCGCCTTCCTGCCCGGCGCGGCCGAAATCCGCCGCACCAAAGCCCTGCTCGAAAGCCGCGCCGAGCCATCGACCGACGTGGTCGCGCTCTACGGCGCGCTTACCGGCGACGAGCAGGATCGCGCCATTGCGCCGGCGCCGCCCGGCCGCCGCAAGGTTGTGCTGGCGACCTCGATCGCCGAGACCTCGATCACCATCGAGGGCGTGCGCATCGTCGTCGACTCGGGGCTAGCCCGCGTGCCGCGCTACGAGCCCGACGTCGGGGTGACGCGGCTCGAGACCGTGCGGGTGTCGCGCGCCGCTGCCGACCAGCGCCGCGGCCGCGCCGGGCGCACCGAGCCCGGCGTGTGCTACCGGCTGTGGGACGAGCCGCAGACCGCGGCGCTCGAGCCGTTCGCCCGGCCGGAGATCCTCGCCGCGGATCTATCGTCCTTCGCGCTCGATCTGGCCGCCTGGGGCGGCGGCCCGGACCAGCTCGCCTTCCTCGATCCGCCGCCGAAAGCCGCGCTCACCGAGGCCAAGGCGCTGCTGAGTGAGCTCGGCGCCATCGACGGCGTCGGCCGCATCACCGCCGAGGGCAAGCTGTTGCGGAGCTTGCCGCTGCCGCCACGGCTGGCGCGCATGGTGGTCGATGCCGGCGCCGAAGGTGACGCCCTGCCCGCCGCAGAGATCGCCACGCTCATCGGCGAACGTGGCCTTGGCGGCGATGATGCCGATCTGCGCGAGCGCCTCAATGCGCTACGCCGCGACCGCTCGCCCCGGGCGCGCGATGCCCGCGCCATGGCACAGCGCTGGGCGGCGATACCATCTGCTCCCTCCCCCCTTGTGGGGGAGGGTCGGGGTGGGGGGTCGGGAGGCGGCGCGGTTGAGTTGACGAGTGCACAGACTCCCTTAACGCGCGCGCGTCGCCTCACGACCCCCACCCCCATCCCCTCCCCACAAGGGGGAGGGGAGGAGAATTCCGTCGGCGCCCTACTCGCGCTGGCCTACCCCGAGCGCATCGCCAAGAACCGCGGCGGCGCGGCGGGCGCGTTCCTGCTCGTGAACGGCCGCGGCGCCAATATCGATCCGGCTTCCCCGCTGGCGCGCGAGCCGTTCCTCGCTGTCGCCGAGCTCGCCGGGAGAGCGGCGCAGGGCCGCATCCTTTCCGCCGCGCCGATTGCGCTTACCGAAATTGAAGCGCGTTTTTCCGATCACATCGAAGCGCGCGAGGAGATCGCGTTCGACCCCGCGAGCGCAAGTTTGCGCGGGCGAAGGAGCCGGCGGCTCGGCGCCATTGCGCTGTCCGACCAGCCGATGCCGGTCGTCGCTGACGACAGCACCGCACAAAAACTCGCCGACGGCATCGCCGGTCTCGGCATCGGCCGGCTCCCTTGGACCAAGTCGCTGCAGCAATGGCGCGACCGGGTCATGTT
>DASZJC010000509.1:0-2604 GCA_035948495.1 Xanthobacteraceae bacterium
CTGATACGCCGGCCACCGACGAGCCCGGCAAGCGCTCGCAGCTCGCGGCATATCCCTGGGCGACCGCCAGCTCATAAGTGGCCGCCGACGTCAACGCTCGCGTGCGCGCCGCCTTATTGTGCTTCTCGAGTTTCGCCGCCAGGTTCACGGCTTCGCCGATGACCGTGTACTCGAGGCGGTCGCCGCCGCCGAGCGTGGCGAAAACGACCGGGCCAGCAGATGCGGAACCGTTGACCTCAAGCGGCATGGAGACACCGAGACCCGGCAGCGCTTGTCGCCAAGCCTCGGCCTCTTCCATGATCGCGTCGAGAGCACGTAGCGCGTCCGCCGCGGCGGTGTGCGACGGCCTGACCGCACCGAACGTCGCCATCACACCATCGCCGAGGAACTTGTCCACCACTCCGCCATGCGCGCCCACGATGGGTATGATTCGCATGTGGAAGCTGGTCAGCATCTGCACCACGTCTTTCGGCCCGACTGTGGTCGAGAATCGCGTGAAGCCTCGGATATCGAGCATGAGAACGGCGGCGTCGCGCTCGGCGGCATGACCGGCCTCGATCAGGGTATCGGAACGAACGATGGCGTCGGCAACGCCCTGGGACAGAAACCTGCGAATCTCTCGACCCGCCGCCTCCTCACGCACCGCCGTCACCAGCATCGCCTGGGCTCGCCGTACAGCGATGGTGAGTAGCGCCGTCACCATCAGGATGGTGAAGACCTTGTCGAACTCGGCGCCGATCAGAATGCTGTTGCCAGTGACGTAATTGACGAAATTGTGGGTTATCCCAGATGATCCATCGGAAGATTGGATCGCAAGCATCACGAGCAACGCCCAACCGGCCGCGGCAAACAATCCGACTGACAGCACATAGCGATGATCGAACCGCAAGGCACGCAGCGCGATGAACGCAAAGATGTAAACGAAGGTCGGGACCTTGAGCGAGAACGCGGCCGGCTGATCATACTGAAGGTGGAACGACCAGATGAGCCCCAACAGAAGCGTCGTGTCGACGAGCATCGACAGCACGAGCAACCAGCCAGGCAGGGCGCCGCGGTGGGCGAGCCAGAGCCGTGCGGCCGTGAAGCTCGCGTAGCCGGTGAGCGCCAGTGGGACTGGCGCCACCATGCTCATCCCGGCGTCGAGCGGGCGCGGTGCGATCACGTAGAGCGCCGCGAAGGTCGCCGCCATCACCAGCTGTACCCAGCCGATCAAGCGCTCGCTCTCCTCCTCCCGGGCGCGAACGAGCGTGGCCACGCGGGCCGGTACCTCGATGGCCGTCGCCGGCTCGCCCAGGTGTGTGAAGAGGCTCCTCGGCAACGCGTTGCGCAGCGTCTCGAACAGGGGCACGGCTACACCTCCCAGCAGGCAGCTGACTGCAACAATCCAGCGCGGCCGTAAAACGTTAGCGTCCACCGCAGTCGGACCAAGAAATCCGGGTAAAGTAGCGCTCGTGTCCGAGTTGGGTCAATCTCGGCCATTCCGCGCTGTCCGGTGAATGTCCGAGTTGCCCTCGACAGCGGACATTGAGCGGACCTGCTGGCAGGTCCGAGAAGTGCCATAACCGGTCGTGAGCAGGTGCAGCAAAAGCTCATCACTCGATCACGTCGTCGGCGCGAAGCAGGAACGAGTCTGGGATCGTTAGGCCGAGCGCCTTTGCGGTCTTGAGATTGATGGTGAGTTCGAACTTGGTCGGCTGCAAGACCGGCAGGTCGGCAGGCTTTTCGCCCTTGAGAATCCGGCCAACGTAAATGCCTGCTTGGCGATAGAGATCAGAATAGTTGGCTCCGTAGCTCATGAGGCCGCCGGCCACAGTATACTCGCGCACTGTGTAGATGGTGGGCATCGCGTAGCGCTCCGCCATCGCGGCGATTTTATCGCGTCGGTCGAGGAATAACGAGTCGGTGCCTACGAGGAGTGCGCGCACCTGTTGCCGCACGAGGGTTGCGAAGGCCGCGTCAAGATCGCGTTCGGTACTGGCATTCACGACATGCACAGGCCAATTGCCGGCACGCGCCAGCGCCTGCATCTCACGCAACTCCCCCCCGGCAATTGGATTGCTCGTGTTCACGAGCATGCCGATCGCAGCGGCGTTTGGAACCAGCTCGCGCAGCAGCTCCAGCCGCTTCGCCAGCAGCGTCCCAGCGAACAAACTCACGCCCGTTAAGTTGCCACCGGGTCGGTTGAGCTTGCCAACGAGACCGAACTCGACCGGATCGTTGCCGCTCGAGAAGACGATCGGGATGGTCGTGGTTGCGGCCTTGGCCGCCCGCGCCGCGACAATTCCTCCGAAGGTGAAGATCACTGCCACCTGGCGGCGGACCAGATCGGCAGCCAGCGCTGGCAGTCGATCATATTCATTTTGCGCATAACGATATTCGATCGCTACGTTCCGGTTCTCGACGTAGCCGGCTTCGTTCAGTCCCTGTCGGAAGGCGGCGACCCAATGCGGGAACGCGTCGGGCGACGCGGCGGCAAGAAACCCAACCACCGGCAGCGCCGGTTGCTGCGCGCGAGCAGCGAGCGGCCAAGCGACGGCCGTGCCGCCGAAAAGCGAGATGAACTCCCGCCGCCTCATTCGATCACCTCGTCGGCGCGGGCGAGCA
>DASZJC010000510.1:0-18578 GCA_035948495.1 Xanthobacteraceae bacterium
CACCCAGGAATGCGCAGAACCGCGCGGCGTGCGCACTCTTCGATACTGCCAGGTTTCGTCGGCACATCGAGGCAGCCTACCGCACGATGTGGCAGCGCCAGCAGGCGGGGGATGCTCCGGCAAGCTTCGCTGTCGAGCCGACGGAATAGAGTCGCAGCGGCTCGTAGATGAGGCGTCAATGGCGGCGGCCGAGATCGCACGGCAGCGCCGACGCAGCTATTGATCCGCATGCGCGCAACGCCCGCAACGGCGGCGGACCGCACGGCCGGAAGTCGAGAGCAGACGTTCGACGCTTCCGCGATCATGCGCTCTGGAGTAACCTGAGTTCGAGTTGCAGGCCGCATCCATCCGGTCAACGCCATGCCGACGAGGTGATCGAATGACGCCGGCCGCTTTCGTTGTCGGCACGGAAGAGACCTGCGAGCGACGGCTTGGCGTGTGCTTATGAACCGCAAACAGCGCCGCGCCGCCGCCAAACTCGGACGGCCGTCAAGCAATCTGCCTGGGCCGGCAGCCGCCGCCGTGGCTCCGACGGGTGCCGCGGAGCTCCTGGTGGCGGGCGTCAACCACCACCAAGCGGGACGATTGGCCGAGGCCGAGATCTGTTATCGGCGCGTGCTGGCGGCGCAGCCCGATCATGCGGATGCTCTGCACCTGTTGGGCGTCATTGCGCATCAGGCGAAGCACCACGACTTGGCCGTCGAAATGATCGGTCGGGCGATAAATCGGAATGCAAAGGATCCGTTGTATTTCTGCAATCTTGGCGCCGCGCTCAAGGAGCTGGGCAAGCTGGGCGAGGCGGTCGCCGCGTATCGCCAGGCGATCCGCCTCAAGCCGGATCTGGCCGAGGCTCATTCCAACCTCGGCGTGGCGCTGTTCGACCAGGGGAAGATCGAGGAGGCGGTCGCCGCGTATCGCCAGGCGATCCGCATCAAGCCGGACTACGCCGAGGCGCATTACAATCTCGGCAATGCGCTGACCGACCAATACAAGCTCGACGAGGCGGTCGCCGCACATCGCCAAGCGATCCGCCTCAAGCCCGACTATGCCGAGGCGCATTGTAACCTCGGCATTGCGCTGAGCGATCAGTGCAGGCTCGACGAGGCGCTCGCCGCATATCGCCAGGCGATCCGCCTCAAGCCCGACTATGCCGAGGCTCATTCCAACTTGTTACTCTGCCTGAACCGCGACGACAGGATGACGGCCGATCAGCTTTTCGCGGCGCACCGCGAATGGAATGAACGACATGGCCGGCAGGCGCCGCGGCCTGTCGCGCATGCCAATGACCGCGGCGCGGGGCGGCGGCTGAGGATCGGCTATGTATCGCCGGACTTCTGGCTGCATTCGGTGGCGTTTTTCGTGGAGCCGCTGCTCAAATCACACGACCGGCAAGCGGTGGAAGTGTTCTGCTACGCCGAGGTCGTGCGGCCCGACACGGCCACGGCGCATCTGCGCGGACTTGCCGATCGCTGGCTGGTGACCGTCGGGATGTCGGACGAGAAGCTTGCCGAGCGTATCCGGGCGGACGGCATCGATATCCTGGTCGACCTTGCGGGTCATACCGCAAGAAACCGCCTGCGGGTATTCGCGCGCAAGCCGGCGCCGGTCCAGGTGACGTGGCTCGGCTATCCCAACACCACGGGACTCGAGGCCATCGACTACCGGCTGGTGGATGCGGTGACCGATCCCGCCGGGGAGGCCGACGCTTGGGCGAGCGAGACCCTGGTGCGGTTGGACGGCGGCTTCCTCTGCTATGGCGGATTGAAGGGTGCGCCTCAACCGGCGGCTCCGCCCTGTCTACAATCCGGCACGCTGACTTTCGGATCGTTCAACAATCCGACCAAGGTGTCGGCGGCCACCTTCAATGCGTGGGCAACGCTGCTTTGCCGACTGCCCCGGGCGCGGCTGTTGCTGAAGGGAAAACAGTTCGCCGACGCAACGACCCGCGCGTTGTTCCTGGCCCGGTTGGGCGAACGCGGGGTGGCAGCGGAGCGGGTCGAGCTATTGGCCTGGCTGCCGGACGCCGCCGCGCACTTGGCCGTCTACCATCGGGTTGATATCGCGCTTGATCCGTTTCCCTACAACGGCACCACCACCACCTGCGAGGCGCTGTGGATGGGAGTCCCGGTGGTGACGCTACGGGGGGATCGCCATGCCGGGAGGGTTGGCGCCAGCCTGCTTGGCCAAGTCGGCCTGACCGATTTGATCGGCAATTCGGTCGAGGAATATGTGGAGATCGCCCACGCGCTCGCTGGCAATCCGGCGCGCTTGAACGAGCTGCGCCGCGCTTTAAGGCCGCGCCTGGCGGCGTCGCCATTGTGCGATGGGGGGGCCTTCGCTCGCAAAACCGAGGCCGCCTTTCGCCGTATGTGGCAGCGGTGGTGCGAGGCTCCGGGGAGCGATACGCATTCATCGCGCTCTGGGATTTGAGGCGGCGAGTTCAATGGCGGCGGCCGAGATCGCACAGGGTCGCGAACGCGGCGATGCGGGCAATGATCGCCGGCTCCGCCAGCAGCGGCGCGTGACCCTGGTCGGCGACTTCGACGACGTCGATGTCGGGGTGGCGCGCGCGCATCGCCTTGACGGTCTCGCCCGACAGGATGTCGGAATTGAGCCCGCGCACCACCATGAGGGGCATTCGCGCCAGCGCCTCGAACTCGCTCCACAACGGCGGCAGCGGCCGCTCGAAGTCGATCGCCTCCAGCGTCTTGGCCAGTTTCGGGTCATAGGCGGTCGTCAGTCGGCGATTGTGCTCTTTCCAGGTACGGCGGGCTTGGCGCAGCCAATCGGCTGCCTCGAGGTTGGGAAACTGGCTCCCGGCGACGCGCTGCAGGATGTCGGCGCCTTCCTCGAAGGTCCGCGGGGTCGGCAGCTTGCCGACGTAGTTCTTGATCCGCATCAGGCCCTGGGGCTCGATCACCGGGCCGATGTCGTTGAGCACGACGCCGGCAACGGCGGCGGGCCGCACGGCCGCCAGCAGCATCGCGAGGATGCCGCCGCGCGAGGTGCCGACCACGATCGCCGGCGCCAATTCGAGTGCCGTCATCGCCGCCAGCACGTCGGCGAGTTCGACCGGCAGACTGTAATTGGCGGGGTTGCGGTCGTAGGCGGAGCGCCCGCGCCCGCGATAATCGAGCGCCAGGACGCGTCGCGGCTCGGCCGGCTCGGCCGTCAGCCCCTGCGCGAGTTCCTCGAAATCATCGGCCGTGCGGGCAAGACCGGGCAGACAAAGCACCGGCAGCGCCGCGCCGTTGCGCGGGCCGTACTCACGCAGGTGTAACCGCAGGCCGTCGGGGGCGCTGACGCTGAGATCGGCCGACCTCTGGTTCGTCGATGCCGTCATTGCCGCTCACAATAGAGCACGATCCCGAAAAAGCCTGCCCCGCACACGCGAGCCGTCGTGACCGTCTCTCGATTTCACAGGGCGCCGCGCCGCAGATCCGCCTCGATGGTCAGGCGGGGGGCATTGCCGAAGCGCACGCGGTAGACCTGGAAGTTCTCCATCACGCGCTGGACATAATTGCGCGTCTCCGAGAACGGGATGCGCTCGACCCAGTCGATCGGGTCGACCTTGGGATCGCGCGGGTCGCCGAAGCGCTCGATCCATTCCCGTACCCGGCCGCGCCCGGCGTTATATCCGGCAAAGGTGAGTATGTAGGAGCCGCGATAGTCCTGCAGCAGGCCGGACAGCTCGGCCGCCCCCATCTGCGAATTGTAGACCGGGTCGTTGACCATGCGGTGCCAGTCGTACTTGACCCCGAATCGCTTCGCGGTGTCGCGTCCGGCGTCGGGGGTCACCTGCATCAGGCCGACCGCCTTGGCCGGCGACGCGTCGCGCTGGTTGAACTCGCTTTCCTGCCGCACGATCGCGTAGGCGATGCTGCGGTCCAGCTGCGGGGCGACCGCGGCGTAGGCCGGCACCCCGAAATTGGGAAAGGCGTATTGGTCGAACGGCAGGCCGCGGCCGAGCGCCGCCTTGCCGAGCAGCAAGGTCGCACGCGCATCTTCGTGGTGGGCGGCGATCTCGGCGAGCCCGAGCAGGGCGGCGGGGTCGACCGCGCGCTCGGCGAGATCGGTGACGATCGGGATGACGCGATCGCGCTCGCCGACGGCGTAGAGCAACTCCGCGGCGCGCACCACTTCCAGGTTGGCAATGGCGGCCCGTTGCGCGCCGTCGAGCTCGGGTGGACGGCGCAGCGTGATCCCGGTCATGCCGAGTCTCGCCCGCGCCAGCTGGCCGTAGTAGGCAGTCGGATAGCGTGCCGCCGCTTCGTAATGCGCGCGGGCTTCCTGGTGCCGGCCGAGCGCCTCGGCGGCGCGGGCCTGCCAATAAGCGGCCCGGGCGAGCGCGATCGGGTTGGTGATGCCGTCGGCGATGCGCTGGAAGTGCGCCAGCGCGGTCGCGGGATCGTCGAGGAAGCGCAACGCGACCCACCCGGCGGTGAAATGATGGTCGGCGCGGTAGTTTTCGCTTGTCGGCGGCGCGGCATCGCGCGCGACCCGATAGGCGGCCTGCGCGTCGCCGAGGTCGAGCAGCTTGCGCACCAGCATGCGCCGCGTGCGCCACCACGCGTCCGCATCCTCGATCTGGCTCGGGTCGTGCGGGGCGGCGAGCGCCACGCGCCCGGCATCGGCGATGCGGTCGTTGTGCATCAGCCACTGCATGTGGCCGAGCGCAAAAGCAGCATCCTGGCGCGCGTCCCCGGGGACCGCGTCGAGCAGCGCCCCGGCCTTGTCGGATTTGGCGGCGACGGCCGCGTAGGCCTTGACGATGGCAACGGCGACGTCGCCAAGCCGATGGGCGCTGCGCAGCGCTGCCGCGAAATCCTTGGCATAGAGCCGGCGATGCATCCGCGCGCGATGGTCGGCGCGCGTCAGCACGTTGGGGAACTCCTCGAGCACCTGCCCTTCGAGATCCTCGGTGAAATCTTCGTGGCGCCAGCCCTCGCGGATCAGGGCTTCGCCCGCGGCACGCTCGCCCCGGGCGATGAGGGCGCGCGCGAGCACGAAACGTCCGCGCGCGCTCGCGGGCTCGGCGTCCGTAAAAAAGGCGCGCACCGTCGCCGCGTCGCGGTGCTCGTGCCACAGCGCGCCCTCGGCGCGCCGTCTGAACAGGGGAATGCTCGGCCAACTGGGATTGTTGCGGATGAAGGCCGCGTAGCGGTCGAAGTCGACGCCGTTGTCCTCGTTGCGCAGGATCGTCCATTCGACGAGCTTGCGGGCAACGGGATCGCGCAGCGATGGCTCGAGCCCGCTCGCCTCCGACGTCCTGCCGCGGCGAACGAGGGCGAGGGCCTCGCGGACCGTGGCGACATCGTCGCCGGAAACGGTCGACGGCGGGATGTCGGGAACGACCATGCCGGGCGCCGCCGAGGCAAGCGTGGCCGGCCGGGGGGCGGGACCCGTCGCGTCGAGCCGTGCGGGCGCGGACTTCGCCGCGGGGGATTTGGACGCGCGGGACTTCGCAGCGGCCCTTTTCGCTTCCTTGTGCTTCGACGATTTGGCGGCTTCGGTTTTTCCGCCGCGCGCCTTCGTCTCGCCGGTTTTCGCTCCGCCGCCCTTCGCGGCCGCGGCGTCGCTCGCCTTCGACCCGGTCGGTTTCGCCGCGCCGGCTTTCGTGGAACCCGATTTTGCGTGCGCTTTCGGCGCGCCGCGCGACTTTGCCGGGACGGTGCCCGCGTGCTTCTTGTCGGCGCCTTGAACGGCGTCCCCGGCCGCATCGGCTGCGGCGGCGTAGCCGACGGCAAGCATGGCGGCGACGGCGAAGAGCGCGAGCGGTCGATAGCGGCGGTTCATGCGGTCCTTCGTCCGTTTGCAATCGGCTTGCGAGTCGATCTCATCGTCCCCCCGCCGGCGCCGCGGGGGCGGGCACCGGTGCGCGGCGTCCCGCCGCCGTTTGGCCGGAACGCAAGCTCTATCAATCGTTTGCGTGGAGGCTCGCGACGCCGGCGTCCCTCCCTGCCGGTGCGGGCCTTCCCCTGGGACCGTTCTCGGTCGATCTCATTAACGAATTGCTAACCGGTCCCGATCGGGCGACAATTGCCCGGCAACCGCGGCAAAACCGGGGCGGCCGCCGGTGTCCCGATTCTGCACTCCGGTGCCGGGTCTTTCTTCCGCCGCGGCGACCCGATATTGAATGATGATCGGGCGATCGCCCGCCCCAGCCGAGGACCGTGTCATGACAGCCAGGACGAGCTTCCAGGGCTCATTCACCGCGCTTGTGACTCCTTTCAAGAACGGTTCCGTCGACGAGGCGGCGTATCGCGGCCTCATCGATTGGCAGCTTGGCGAAGGAACGAGCGGCCTCGTCCCGGTCGGCACGACCGGGGAGAGCCCGACGCTGTCGCACGACGAGCACCATCAGGTGGTCGCGTGGTGCATCGAGCAGACGCGCGGTCGCGCGCCGGTGATCGCCGGCGCGGGCTCCAATTCCACCGCCGAGGCGATCGAGATGGCACAGGAGGGCGAAAAAGCCGGCGCCGACGCGGTGCTGGTGGTGACGCCTTATTACAACAAACCGACCCAGGAAGGACTCTACCAGCACTTCAAGGCGATCAACGACGCCATCGGCATTCCGGTCATCATCTACAACATCCCGGCGCGCTCGGTGATCGACATGTCGGTCGACACCATGAAGCGGCTGTTCGAATTGAAGAACATCGCGGGCGTCAAGGATGCGACCGCCAGTATGGTCCGGGTTTCCCAGCAGCGCCAGGCCATGGGGCCGGGATTCAACCAGCTCTCCGGCGAGGACGCGACCGCGCTCGGCTTCATGGCACACGGCGGTCACGGCTGCATTTCGGTGACGGCGAACGTCGCCCCGCGCCTGTGCGCGGAATTCCAGGGCGCGTGCCTCAAGGGAGACTATGCGACGGCGCTGAAGCTGCAGGACAAGCTGATGCCGCTGCATCACGCGCTGTTCATCGAGACCAACCCGGCGCCGGCGAAATATGCCCTCTCCGTCTTGGGCAAATGCGCCGAGACCGTGCGGCTGCCCATGGTGCCGGTCGCCGAGAAGACCCGTTCGGCCGTGCGCGAGGCGATGGTGCATGCCGGGCTGATCAACTGAGCATGCATGCGCCAATCAATACCACCTAGAGCATGCTCCGATTCCGAAGGAACGGAACATGCTCTAGGCGCCTGATGGCGATGGCTGGAGTTCGATCCGGCCGCGGCGGGTTTGCCGCATCACCTACGACCACATCGACAATGAGCGGCCATGGCGGCAAAGACCGAGCGTGTCTTCAGGGTGGTCGCGGACAATCGCAAGGCGCGGTTCAACTACGAAATCGGCGATACGATCGAGGCCGGCATCGCGCTGACCGGGACCGAGGTGAAATCGCTCCGCGTCGGCAAGGCGGCGATCGCGGAGGCCTATGCGGACGCACGTGGGGGAGAAATCTGGCTGCTCAATTCCAACATTCCCGAATATCTCCAGGCCAGCCGCTTCAACCATGTTCCCAAGCGGCCGCGCAAGCTGCTGCTGCACAAGCGCGAGATCGCCAGGCTGATCGGCGCGGTCGAGCGCCAAGGCATGACCCTCGTTCCGCTCAAGCTCTATTTCAACGCCAAGGGACGCGCCAAGGTCGAGATCGCGCTGGCCCGCGGCAAGAAGCTGCACGACAAGCGTGAAACCGAGAAAAAGCGCAGCTGGGAGCGCGAGCGCGGCCGGCTGCTGCGGCAGAAGGGCTGACCGATGGATCGAGGAACAGGACCGATGAGCGGCGAGCTCCCGTCGCAGCCCATGACCGAGGGCGCGCCGAGCGCCGATCCCGCGACGCTCGGGCAAATGTTCGACGCGGGCCTGCAAAATCATCAGCGCGGTCGGATGGCCGAGGCGGAGACCCTCTACCGCCAGGTTCTCGCGCTCGATCCGAACCACGTCGACGCTCTGCACATGCTCGGCGTCCTCGCCTATCAGGCGGGGCGGCCGGAGGCGGCGATCGACCTGATCGGCCGGGCGATCGCGTTGCAGGGGGAGAACGCGAGCTTCCTCAACAACATCGGCGAGGCGTTCCGCTATCTCGGGCGCTTCGACGATGCGATCACGCACTTTACCCGGGCAATCGAACTCGATCCCTCCGCGTCCGAGAGCCACATGAACCTCGGCAATGCGCTCAAGCAGCAAGGCCGGCTCGAAGAGGCAATCGGCGGATATCGGCGCGCGCTCGATCTCAAGCCGGATTACGCCGAGGCGCACATGAACCTCGGCGTCGCTGTCATGGAACAGGGGAAGATGTGGGAGGCGACCGATCAGTTTCGCCACGCGCTTTCCCTCAATCCGAATTTTCCTGAAGCGCTGATGAACCTCGGCATCGTGCTGCAGAAGCGCGGCGAACTGGCGGAGGCGATTGCGCAGTATCGGCAGGCTGTGACGCTGCGGCCGCATTACGCCACGGCCCATTTCAATCTGGGCAATGCGCTGCTCGAGCAAGGCAATCTCGACGAGGCGTTGGCGCGCTACCAGCACGTCCTCGCGCTCGGCGCCCGCGTCGCTCCGCCGGTGGCCGCGCTTGCGCCGATCGACAGCGTCGGCCAAGCCATCAACCGCACGCGCGCCCTCTATCCGGCCGAAGAGCCGTGTTTCATGAATCTTGTCCGCGTCAATTGCTGGCGCAGCCCGGATCGGTACTGGAGCGCGCTGTGCAGGGCGGCGTCGGAGCAGGCCGGCCTCGCGCCGGCGTCGCGACTGGAGCTACTGGTCCGCACCGCGATCAGCCAGTGGCTCGAGGACGACCGGACGGCCATGGCGGATACGCTGCGGGCCGCGGCCGAGGCGTCCGCCGCGATCGGCCCATCCCGCTCGGGCGAGGTCAAGAACTCGCGCGCCTACACCAATTTTCTCACCAACCTGTTGCGGCATGCCGACGCGGCGGGGGCGCCGGCGCGCGACCGCGCGATGCCGGAGCTGGCGGTCATCGGCGACAGCCATTGCCTGTCGTTTCACGGCCGCGCGGTGACCCTCGACGGCGTGTCCTACCGCACCGGCGCGCAACTGGTGATGGGCTGCAAGGCGTGGCATCTGGCGAGCCCCGGCCCCAATCTCTACAAGTGGCGGTTCGGCGAGATCCTAGGGAGCATCCCGGAGGCGTCCCCGATCGTCTGCTGCTTCGGGGAGATCGATTGCCGGCTCGACGAGGGCATTCTCCCCCATTACCGCCGGACCGGCGGGGACCTCGAGCGCATCATCTCCGATCAGGTCGGCCGCTATGTCGCCTATGTGGCGGCCGCGGCGGCGTCGCGGCGGCTGGCGCCGATCTTCATGGGCGTGCCCGCGCCGCATCTCGATGAATTGAGCGTGCAGCATCCCGACGCGAGCGATGGCGACAAGTCGCTGCTGATCGATATCGTCAAGGGGTTCAACCTGTGTCTGCGACGGGCCGCGGGCACGCACGGCTACCGCATGATCGACGTGTTCGCGATCTCGGCGGGCCCGGACGGGAAGGCGAGCGGCGAGCAGCACATCGACGAGTACCACCTCAAGCCGGATGCGCTCGATCTGGCGCTGCGGCAATGAGGGCGCCATGGCGCCGCCGGTCAAGTTCGATCATTGCGTCGTGCACGTCTCCGCTTGGGAGCGGTCGAATGCGTTCTATCGCGACGTGCTCGGCGCCGAGGTCGTGCCGCGCCCGGTCGGCTTCGCCTATCGGTTCGGCGACACCCAGCTCAATCTGCATGGCCCCGGCTTGCACCCGGCGGAGGTCGCCCGCTTGCCGGTGCAGCCGGGCAACAGCGACATTTGCTTCGAATGGAAGGGGCCGATCGCCGATGCGATCGCGCATCTCGCCGCCCATGGGGTTGCGGTCGAACGCGGCCCGATGGAACGGTTCGGCGCCAAAGGGAAGGGCACCAGCGTCTATTTCCGCGATCCCGACGGATCGCTGATGGAATTCATCTCGTATACGGCCTGATCGAAAGCGCTCATTGGCGCCGTGTGCGCAGACACGGCGGGCGAGCAGGAGATCCAATGCAAGAGATTTTGCACAACCCCCTCGAGCTGCCCGACGATCTGCCGGTCCCGCTCGACGACGGCGCGGCGCGGCACCTCACGGGCCTGGCTTTGCCGGACGTCGCCCTGGCGGCGACCGACGGCTCCGCGGTCAACCTGTCGCGCCTCTCCGGACGCACCGTCGTCTATGTCTATCCGCGCACCGGCCGGCCCGGCCAGCCGACGCCGACCGGCTGGAATGCAATCCCCGGCGCCCGCGGCTGCACGCCCCAGAGCTGCTCGTTTCGCGACCATTTCAACGAGCTGCGCGCGCTCGGCGTCGCCCACGTCTACGGGCTGTCGAGCCAGGACAGCGCGTACCAGCGCGAGGCGGTCGAACGGCTGCACCTGCCGTTCGCGATTCTGTCGGACGCCGATTTGACGCTCCGGCGCGCGTTGCGGCTGCCGACCTTCGAGGTCGACGGCATGGTTCTGCTCAAGCGAATGGCGCTGGTGATCGACGACGGCGCGATCGTCAAGGTGTTCTATCCGGTATTCCCGCCCGACCGCAGCGCCGCGGAGGTTGTCGCTTGGCTTCGGACCGCGCCGAAGTGAAGCGTAGAAACGCCGAGCAGATGCCGATCGACGCCGCTCAGCCGCGACGCCGCAGCGAATGAAGACCGTATCGGCGGAAGCGCGCGCTGCGTGAACGCGCAGCGTCATCCATCGAGCCGCGCGCGCACCGCCGCGAACACGGCGCGGAACATGTCCGGTGTCAGCCTGCCCGTGTTCGTGTTCAGCCGCGAGCAGTGATAGCTGTCGAACACGGATACGTTGTCGATCCCGTGGGTCCGGCCATGGGCGAACGGCGTCGCCGAAGACCGTGCGCCAAGCGCAACCACGGTAGCGGCATGGGCGATGTGGCCGAGGGCGACGACCGCGGCAAGCTTCGGCATGGCGGCGATGTCCTGCCTGAGGAAGTCGCGGCAGTTGGCGACTTCCTTCGGCGTCGGCTTGTTTTCCGGCGGCACGCAACGCACCGCATTGATGATGCGGCAATCGATCAGCACGAGCCCGTCATCCGGACGGGCGCCGTAGCGCCCGCGCGCGAAGCCGTAAATCTTGAGCGTGTCATAGAGAAGGTCGCCGGCAAAATCGCCGGTGAACGGGCGCCCGGTGCGGTTCGCCCCCCGCAGTCCCGGAGCAAGCCCGATGATCGCCAGCCGCGCCTTGCGCGGGCCGAACGAGGGCACCGGCGCGTTGAACCAGGTCGGCTCGCGGGCGCGCCAGAGTTCGCGGAACGCGACCAGGCGCGGACAGCGCGGGCAGTCGCGCCCGGGCTCGGCGGGCGCCATCCCGCCTCAGTCTTCGTCGAACTCGTCGTCGTCGGCGCCGACCGGCGCACCCGCACCGGCCCGCTGCGGCGCCGGCGGGCGCTGCAGGAATTGCGGCGTGTGGCGCGGCTCGCGCGCGGCCCGCTCGGCCGGGTCGCGGCCGATCTTGGGCTGCAGCTCGACGATGTCGACGAAAATGTCGGCCTGGCGGCGCAGCTCGTCGGCCACCATCGGCGGCTGCGTGGTGACGGTCGAGACCACGGTCACGCGCACGCCGCGCCGTTGAATCGCCTCGACCAGCGAGCGGAAATCGCCGTCGCCGGAGAACAGGATCATGTGATCGATATGATTGGCGATCTCCATGGCGTCGACCGCCAGCTCGATATCCATGTTGCCTTTGACCTTGCGCCGTCCGGTCTGGTCGATGAACTCCTTGGTCGCCTTGGTGACGACCGTGTAGCCGTTATAGTCGAGCCAATCGATCAGCGGCCGGATCGAGGAGTATTCCTGATCCTCGATCACCGCGGTGTAGTAGAACGCGCGCAGCAGGTAGCCGCGCGACTGGAACTCGCGCAGCAGGCGCTTGTAGTCGATATCGAACCCGAGGGTCTTGGCGGTGGCGTAGAGATTGGCGCCGTCGATGAACAGCGCGAGCTTTTCCTGGGGAGGGGACATGGTTGTCTCTCGTGATAAAACCAAATCTCTCTACGGCGGGCGGAGGCACGAGGCGCCCGAACCCATGCCGCGGGGCGTCTGCGGAAGCGATCGTCGGCGTTCGCCAACGCGAGGCTCGACGGGAGCAAGGCGGTCGCACCCGGATGAATAGCGCCGGCGCGACCATGGCTCGGACCGTTGCGTAACAGAGCCGTGACATCGCGCCAAGATAAATTTCATGGGGCAAGATGGCCTCTTGCGCTTTGCCGGCGGCGCCGTTACCAAGCGGCAACCCTTTCCCGCCCTGATCAGGAGTGACGAGGCATGGCCCGTGTCACGGTGGAAGATTGCATCGATAAAGTTGAGAACCGCTTCGACCTCGTGTTATTGGCGAGTCACCGCGCGCGGATGGTCTCCTCCGGGGCACCCATCACGATCGACCGCGACAACGACAAGAATCCAGTGGTCGCCTTGCGCGAAATCGCGGAGGAAACGGTCTCTCCCGGTGATCTCAAGGAAGACCTCATCCACTCGCTGCAGAAATACGTGGAGGTCGACGAGCCCGAATCCGAGAGCGTGCCGCTGATCGGCGGCTCCGGCGTAGGCGTGGACGCCGACGATACCGAGGTCGTGCTCGACCGCATGACCGAGGAGGAGTTGCTCAAGGGGCTCGAAGGCCTGACGCCTCCGGAGGAGCAGCCCGAGCCGATCGAGCCCGACGACGACCTCTGAAGCTTCGGTAAATCCTCACTCGTTCTCGTGCAACGGCCCCCGGGCCGTTGGCATTTCGGCAACGCTGCGGCGAACTGCTTGCCGCCTTGCCCGATCGCCATGATATCCTGCTTGAGGCCGCGCCTGGGTCGATCGCCCGGGCGGGAAGCGAGCACCGATGGCGTCGACCAACTTGCCGCGCATGCAGAACCAGCCGCGCCGGCGCGCGGCGGCGGACGACCGCGCCCAAAACGCCTCCGCACTCCCGGCGCAACCGACTGAAAACAAAGCCAAATCCGCCAAGCCGCGGATCATGCGGCAGTACGACCTGGTGGAGCGGGTGCGCCGCTATAACCCGCACACCGACGAGGCGCTGCTCGATCGCGCCTACGTCTACGCCATGAAGGCGCACGGCACCCAGACGCGCGCGTCGGGCGATCCGTATTTCTCCCACCCGTTGGAAGTCGCGGCGATTCTCACCGATCTCAAGCTCGACGACGCGACCATTGCGGCCGCGCTGCTGCACGACACCATCGAGGACACGCCGACCACCCGCGCCGAGATCGACCAGCTTTTCGGACCGGACATCGGCGCGCTGGTCGAAGGGCTCACCAAGCTCAAGAAGCTCGACCTGGTGACGCGCGAGGCGAAGCAGGCCGAGAACCTGCGCAAGCTCTTGCTGGCGATCGCCCATGACGTGCGCGTGCTGCTGGTCAAGCTCGCCGACCGACTGCACAACATGCGCACCCTGCATCACGTGCCCGCGGACACGCGCCGGCGCATCGCCGAGGAAACTCTGGATATCTATGCGCCGCTTGCCGGCCGCATGGGCATGCACGAGATGCGCGAGGAGCTCGAGGATCTGTCGTTCCGGGAGCTCAATCCCGACGCCTACCGGGTGGTCAGCCAGCGGCTCGTCGCGCTCGCCGATCGCAACCGCGACCTGATTTCGGAGATCGAGCAGCAGCTGGCCCGTAAGCTCGCCGACCGCGGGGTCGACGCCGTGGTCAGCGGCCGGCAGAAGCGGCTCTACTCGATCTGGCGCAAGATGGAACGCAAATCGGTCGGCTTCGAGCAGCTGTCCGACGTCTTCGGATTTCGCATCATCGTCGAGCGGGTAGAGGACTGCTACCAGGCGCTGGGCGCCGTCCATACCACCTGGCCCGTGGTGCCGGGCCGGTTCAAGGACTACGTCTCCACGCCCAAGCAGAACGATTACCGCTCGATCCACACCACCGTGATCGGGCCGGGCCGCCAGCGCGTCGAGCTGCAAATCCGCACGCGCGAAATGCAAGAGATCGCCGAATACGGCATCGCCGCGCACGCGCTTTACAAGGACAGCCTCGGCTCGCCTACGGAGATGCTGTCGCGCGAGTCGAGCGCCTACGCGTGGCTGCGGCGAACCGTCGAGCTGTTGGCGGAGGGCTCCAATCCCGAGGAGTTCCTCGAACATACCAAGCTCGAGTTGTTCCACGACCAGGTGTTCTGCTTCACCCCCAAGGGCAAGCTGATTGCGCTGCCGCGCAACGCGACGCCGATCGACTTCGCCTATGCGGTCCACACCGACGTCGGCAACACGGTCGTCGGCTGCAAGATCAACGGCCAGATCGCACCGCTCGTGTCCGAGCTCTCCAACGGCGACGAAGTCGAGATTCTGACCTCGAAGGCGCAGGTCGCGCCGCCCGCCGCATGGGAATCGATCGTCGTCACCGGCAAGGCGCGCGCCGCGATTCGCCGTGCCACGCGCGCTGCCGTGCGCCATCAGTACGCGGGGCTCGGGCGGCGCATCGTCGAGCGCCTGTTCGCGCGCGCCAAGAAGGATTACGCGGACGACAAGCTGCAGGGCGCGCTGCCGCGGCTTGCCCGTGCCTCGATAGAAGACGTGATGGCGGCGGTCGGCCGCGGCGAGATGAAGGCCTCCGACGTCGCCCGCGCGGTCTATCCCGACTACAAGGAGGAGCGTGCCGCCGCGGTTCAGGCAACCAAGCCCGAGAGCGGCTGGTTCGGGCTGAAGATGGCGCGCTCGCTGAAGTTCAAGGTGCCGGAGGGAGGCGACAAAGGCCCGGCGATCCCGATCCGCGGCATCAACAGCGACCTGCCGGTGCGGTTCGCGCCCGACGGAGGCGCGGTGCCGGGGGACCGCATCGTCGGCATCCTCACGCCGGGCGAAGGGATCACCATCTATCCGATTCAGTCGCCCGCCCTGAAGGAGTTCGAAGAAGCCCCGGAGCGCTGGCTCGACGTACGCTGGGACGTGGAGGGGGCGAGCCCGCAGCGGTTTCCGGCGCGCATCGTCGTGCAATCGGTCAACGAACCCGGCACGCTCGCGCAGATGGCCCAGGTGATCGCCGAGCATGACGGCAACATCGACAACATCCGCATGGCCCGCCGCTCGCCCGATTTCACCGAAGTGCTGATCGATCTCGAGGTCTACGACCTCAAGCACCTGACCGCGATCATCGCGCAATTGCGCGCCAAGGCGGTCGTCGCCAGCGCCGAGCGGGTGAGCGGGTGACGGTTGTCAGTGACCGGTGACCGGAGCGCGAAACGGCGCGGCGCGCTGATCACTGATAACTGATTCCTGAAAGAGGGCAATGGCTTGCCTGAACTTCCTCATCTGCGGCTTGGGGTCAATGTCGACCACGTGGCGACCTTGCGCAACGCGCGGGGCGGGTTGCACCCCGACCCGGTCAGGGCGGCGCATGTCGCCATCGCCGCGGGGGCGGACGGGATCACCGCCCATCTGCGCGAGGACCGCCGCCATATTCGCGACGACGACATCGCGCGTCTGAAGGCGGAGATCTCAAAGCCGCTCAATTTCGAGATGGCGGCGACGCCGGAGATGCTGGCGATCGCGCTCAGGACCGGACCGCATGCCGCCTGCCTGGTGCCGGAACGGCGCAGCGAGCGCACCACCGAGGGCGGGCTCGACGCGGCCGGTCAGCACAATTCCCTCAAGCCCGTCGTGGCCGAGTTGCGGCAGGCGGGTATCCGCGTTTCGCTCTTCATCGCGGCGGAGCCGCGTCAGATCGATGCGGCCGCGGCGATCGGCTCCCCGGTGATCGAAATCCACGCCGGCGCCTGGTGCGATGCAGTTGCGAGGCGGGAGACCGCCACGGCCGAAGCGGAATGGCAGCGCATCCTCGGCGGTGCGGCCCTCGCGCGGCGGCTCGGCCTGGAGGTCCATGCCGGCCATGGCCTGAACTACGCGACCGCCGAGCAGATCGCCCAGCTGGGCGAGGTCGTCGAGCTCAACATCGGCCATTTCATCATCGGCGAAGCCGTGGAAGTCGGCCTGACCCAAGTGATCGTCGCCATGCGGTCGGCCATGGACCGCGGCCGCGCGCGGGCACAGTCCCGATGATCCTCGGCATCGGCACCGACCTGGTGGATGTCGGGCGGATCGAAAAGGTCATCGAGCGCCACGGCGAGCGGTTTCTCGCGCGCATTTTCACGGCGGCGGAGCGGGCGCGCGCCGAGCGTCGCGCCAATCGTGCGGCAACCTACGCCAAGCGCTTCGCCGCCAAGGAGGCCTGCGCCAAGGCGCTCGGCACCGGCCTGCGCGCCGGCGTGTTCTGGCGCGACATGGGGGTCGTCAACCTGCCCTCGGGCCGCCCGACGTTGCGGCTCTCGGGCGGGGCGCTGGCCCGGCTTGAGGCCATCACTCCGGAGGGCTGCGAGGCGCACATCGATCTCACCATCACCGACGAGGGTCCCCTGGCGCAGGCGTTCGTGGTCATATCGGCAGTGTGCCGGGGCGCGCCCTGACGCAGCTGTGACGCAGCCCGCTTCGTTGCGCTTGCCGGGGCGAGCGGCTACAAGGGCCGCGGGCGGGTTCGTGAGCGCGGCTCAGCGTATTGAATTTCCTACGAATCATATCGATCCGGCGAGGCCTCGACGCAGGCGGGACGGTTTCGCCGCAATGGCAGGCGGGTCATCATGGCAACGGATAAACGGCCGATCAGCGTCACCAGCGAGCGACCGCGGCAGGAAAGCGGTTTTTCCGAACTGTGGCGGGTTCTGGTTCAGGCGGCCGTCATCGCGCTCGTCATCCGCACGTTCCTGTTTCAGCCGTTCAACATTCCGTCCGGATCGATGAAGGCGACCTTGCTGGTCGGCGATTACCTGTTCGTCTCGAAATACAGCTACGGGTTCAGCCATTACTCGCTGCCGTTCTCGCCGCCGCTGTTCTCGGGCCGCATCCTCGGGTCGCCGCCGCAGCGCGGCGACGTCGTGGTGTTCCGACTGCCGCGCGACGATTCGACCGACTACATCAAGCGGGTGATCGGGCTGCCGGGCGATCGCATCCAGATGATCCACGGCCTTCTCAACATCAACGGCGAGCCGGTCAAGCGCGAACGGATCGACGACTTCGTCGAGACCGGCGAGAGCGGCAACGCCGCGCCGGTCAAGCGCTGGCGCGAGACGCTTCCCAACGGCGTGAGCTACACCACGCTCGATCTCTATGAGGAAGGCTTCTACGACAATACCGCCGTCTATGTGGTGCCGCCCGGAGACTACTTCATGATGGGCGACAATCGCGACAATTCGCAGGACAGCCGCACCTCGCAGGTCGGCTACGTGCCGTTCGAGAACGTCGTCGGACGCGCCGAGATCATTTTCTTTTCGGTCCACGAGGGCGAGCGCGGGTGGGCATTCTGGCGCTGGCCATGGTCGGTGCGATGGGATCGGCTGTTCACGATCGTCCGATGAGCGGCGAGTCGACGGAGCCAAAGCCCGCCAAACGAAAGCGCCGTGCCCAACATTCCGAGGGCGCAACCCCGCGCCGTCGCGCGCCGACGCGCCGGCGCAAGCGCGCCGTCGCGGAGGGGTCGGCTGAAACCGGCGATCTCGAGGATCGCATCGGCTACCGCTTCGCCGAGCGCGCTTGGCTCGACCGCGCGCTCACCCACAGTTCGGCCCTGACCGGGGGGCGCGACCGCGCCGGCAGCTACCAGCGGCTCGAGTTTCTCGGCGATCACGTGCTCGGCCTCGTCATTTCCGACATGCTGTTCCGCGCCTTCCCGGCGGCGACCGAAGGCGAGCTGTCGCGCCGGCTCGCCGCCCTGGTGCGCAAGGAGACCTGCGCCGACGTTGCCCGCGCAATCGATCTCGGCCCGGCCATGCGGCTCGGCAATTCCGAGATCCAGGCCGGCGGCCATCGCCGCGCGGCGATCCTCGCCGACGTTTGCGAGGCGCTGATCGGTGCCGTCTTCATCGACGGCGGCTACGCGCCGGCTGCCGCGCTCATCGAGCGGTACTGGCAGGAGCGGATGCTCAAGCCGCCGCGCCCGTTGCGCGACCCGAAGACCCTGCTGCAGGAATGGGCGCAGGCGCGCGGCATGCCGGCGCCGTCATACCGGGAAATCGAGCGGTCCGGCCCCGATCACAGCCCGGAGTTTCGGGTGGCGGTCGAGCTGTCCGAGCGCAACCCCGCGGAGGGGACCGGGCGGTCGAAGCGCGCCGCGGAACAGGCCGCCGCCGCCGCCATGCTGGCGCGCGAGGGAGTGCCGGCGGACGCGGCCGATGGCTGAACCGGCGGGAACCGCCGCGCAGGAAGAAACCCGATGCGGCTTCATCGCGCTGATCGGCGCGCCCAATGCCGGCAAGTCGACCCTCGTCAACGCGCTCGTCGGGACCAAAGTGTCGATCGTCAGCCACAAGGTGCAGACGACGCGGGCGCTGGTGCGCGGCATCGCGGTGGAGGGCCGGTCGCAGCTCGTCTTCATCGACACGCCCGGAATCTTTGCGCCGCGGCGCCGCCTCGACCGGGCCATGGTGACGACCGCGTGGGGAAGTGCGCACGATGCGGATCTGGTCGGGGTCCTGGTCGATGCCCGCCGCGGCCTCGATGACGAGGTTTCCGCCCTGCTCGATCGCGTGTCCGGGGTGCGCCAGGGCAGGTTCCTCATCCTCAACAAGATCGACCTGGTGGAGAAACCGACGTTGCT
>DASZJC010000511.1:0-2492 GCA_035948495.1 Xanthobacteraceae bacterium
GGCGGGCGGCGCGTGCCTTCGGGAAAAATGATGAGTTGGCGGTTGCACGCAAGCTCGATGCGTGCGCGCTCGGTCATGCCGGCGAGCGCCTGCGCCCGCGCGCCGCGATCGACCGGGATCATGCGCCCCTTCCACATGCACCAGCCGAAAATGGGAATCCACATCAGCTCGCGCTTGATTATGAAGATGGGATCGTCGAACAGGGTGAGCAGCGCGAAGGTCTCCCACGTCGATTGGTGCTTGGCCGCGACGATGAGCGGTCCCGGCGGAATTTTCTCCAGCCCGACCCAGGCGACGTCGATGCTGCAGATCGTGCGCAGCAGCCACAGATTGGTGCGGCCCCAGGATTTCGCGACCGCAATGACCGCCCGGTAGGGAAGGAACAAAGTCGGGAGGGCCGCCACCAGATAGAGCAGCAGATTGAGATAGAACAGAATGTTGAACAGGATGGAGCGGATCAGGGTCAGCACGGCGCAACCGAAGGATTGAAACGGAAAGCCGACCCGGCCGTTTGGATCAGACGGCGCGGGCGCCGGGAACGCCGGCCGCGGCGGGAGCGGCGCCGAAGCGCATGCGGACTTGGGCGACGATATACTTCAGATATTCGGAAAAGAGGAGCTTGGCGGTCGGCGGGCTCGACCACCATGCTTCGCTCCGCATCTTGTCGGTCACCACCGGGAACGGCACGAGGGCCACGTCGGGCATGCGGCGGCGCAGTTCCGCCATCGTGCGCGGCATGTGGTAGTTCGACGTGACGACGATCAGCGAGCGGAAGCCGCGGTCGGTCACCCAGCGTTTGGTTTCGATGGCGTTGCCCGTGGTATTGACCGCCGCGTGACCGAGATCGACGCAGCACGCGAGCCAGCGCCCATTGGCGGGACTGAGGCGCGCAAGTTCGCTGCTCGAGGTGGCCGGATGGACGCCACTGATGAGCAGGCGCTTGCCGCGTCCGGCCGCCAGCAGCTCGATCGCGTCGGCGATGCGCGACGCGCCGCCGGTGAGCACCACGATGCCGTCGGCGGGGCGGTCGATCGAGACTTCTTCGGTCGGTACGCTGGCGACGAACCAGAGGAAGCCGCCGACGAACGCGGCAATGGCCGCAAACGTCGTGAGGACGATCAGGCGCCACAGGTGGCGCACGGCCCGGGCGATCCGACCGGGGGTCGGCCGGACGGCCGTGGTTGCGGTGTCGTGCCGGCGGTGCGAATCGGCGACCGACATTGGCCTGGGTTCCCGATTCATTATAGCGCAACCCGAAACGCCGGGACGGCGGCCCAATCCACAGGGCGGGCCGGCCTCACTCGATCGACCCGAGGGTGCGGTAGACGGTCAAGCGCGAGGCGCCGGCGGTCACCACCGCGATGGTCACGACGAGCCCGACGATGGCGGCATACCCGGTAACCCCGATCGAAAGGCTGCCGAACAGCGCCGCCACCTGGTCCTGGGCGGCGGTTCCTTTGAACCGGTCGCCGAGGAAGCCCGCCGCCAGGAACAGCAGCATGGCGGCCATCCCGCCGATGACCCCGCCGGTAAGGCCGAGCAGGAGAAAATGCCTCTGGAATTGCCCGGCAATGAACCCGTCCTTGGCGCCGACGAAATGCAGCACCTCGATGATCGGCCGGTTGGCCGCCATGGCCCCGCCGGTCGCAAACGTCACCGAGAGTACCGTCGCGACGAGCACGAGCACCGTCAGGCCGATGCCGATGGCGACGGCGGTTCGCGCCATGCTGCGCATGCGATCGACCCAGCCCCGATGGTCGTCCAGCGTTGCGCCGGGGACCTGGGCGGTGACGGCCTTGGCGAGCTGGGCGAGATCGGGCGCGTTGTCGGATGCGATGCGCACCACGATGAGCCGCGGAACCGGCAGGTCGTCCAACGTCAGCCCCGTGCCGAGCCAGGGCTCGAGCAGCCGCGCCGTCTCGGCCTTGGAATAGGGCCGCACGCCGGCAACCCCGGGCTGCGCCGCGGCGATGCCGGCGGCGGTCTTCACGTCGGCCTCGATGTCGCGGCCCGGAGCCGGCCTGACTTGGATCGTCACCTCGCGGGCGACTTCGGATTGCCATTCGGTCGCGGTCGCGTGGATGAGGACGACGGCGCCCAGCGTCAGGGCGGCCAGAAAGGTCATGATGGCGATCACGGCGACGAGGGAGCGGCCGGCGATCGTGTCCGCCGGTACGATGGATCTTGGGCTCGGCGGCACCGTTTCGCCCCGCATGTCGCTTGCGGTCGAAGTCGCGTCCTCGCCCGGGTCGGTCATATCGGTATCAGTCATAGACGTGCATCCGGCCTTCATGCAGCACCAGGCGGCGGGCGTCGAGCAGATCCATCAGCGCAATGTCGTGGGTCGCGATGACCACCGAGGTGCCGGACTTGTTGAGCTCGACGAACAGCCGGAGCAGGCGGCGTGCCAGGACCGGATCGACGTTGCCGGTCGGCTCGTCGGCCAGCAGCAATTGCGGACGGGCGATCACCGCGCGGGCGATCGCGGCGCG
>DASZJC010000512.1:0-4130 GCA_035948495.1 Xanthobacteraceae bacterium
CCGGCCGGCTTGACCCCGGGCGCGCCCGGCTTCCAGGCCATCGCCGGGCGGATCAGGTCGGCGAGGCGCTCGAGGATGTCGACGCGCACCGCGCGCTCGCCGCACACGCGGTAGCCCACCACGCGATAGAGGGCCTTGGACACCTCCTTGTCGGCCGGAAAGGAGGTGCGGCCGCTGGCGGCAAGATGCGGCACCTCGTCCATACCCTTGAGTTCCGGCTCAGCATGCTTGAGCGCCCACAACTGCGTCGCCAGTACGCGCGGGGCCGGCTTGAGCAGGGCCGGCAGGTAGATGTGGTAGGCGCCGAAGCGCACCCCGTATTTGCGCAACGTGGCGCGCGCGGCCTGATCGAGACCCTTCACGTCCTCGGCGACCCGGTGGCGCTCGAGCACGCCCAGCGCCTCCACCAGCTGGAAGGCGACGCCGCGGGCCATCCCGGTCACGTCCTCGGCGGCGGCGAGGGCGAACAGCGGGCCAAGCAGCTTCTCGATGTGCGCCTTGGTCCAAAGATCGAGCCGCGCCTGCACGGCCTCGCGCGACGCGCCGGTGAGATGCTCGTCGGCGACGATGCGCACGCGCGGGCGCATCACCTCCTCGCCGGCCACTAGCTTGCCCACCGCCTCGCCCAGCCAGCGTATGGCGCCGTCGCCCGCGAGCACGAAATGCTCGTCGGGCCCGCCCTGCACCCGCGTCGCGCGCGCGTCGATCTCGCCGGCGAGCGCCTTCTGCGCCGCCGCCCGCAGCGCCTTGGCGTCCGGACCCGCCGCCGCCGGATCGACCGCGAATTGGAACCCGTCCAGCCGGCCGATCGGGTGACCCTCCACCACGACTTCGCCGGACTTGCTGATTTCGGTTTCGAGCATCGCGTTCTCTCGCAGCCGCCGCATCAGCACGCTGGTGCGGCGGTCGACGAAACGCTCGATAAGAAGTTCATGCAGCGCATCGGAGAGCTTGTCCTCGACCGCGCGAGTGACCCCTTGCCAGTGCTCCGGGTCGGCGAGCCAGTCCGGACGGTTTGCCGCAAAGGTCCAGGTCCTGATGTGGGCGATACGGGTCGAGAGCGTATCGATGTCGCCGTCGGTGCGGTCCGCTTGCGCCACCTGGCGACCGAACCAGTCTACCGAAATCCTACCCTCGCGCGTTAGAAATCCATAGAGGGTCACCACGAGTTCGGCGTGCGCGGCCGGCGCGATCTTGCGATAGTCCGGAACCTGGCAGACCTCCCACAGCCGTTCGATCGCGGCCGGGGTGGTCGCCATGGCCCGCACGTCGTCGTCGCGCGCGGCATGTTCGAGCACCTGGATATCCTCGGCGATGGGCGCGCGCGTGAGCCCCTGCTCGGTCGGTACCGTGGCGAGCGATGCCTGCAGGGCGCCGAGGGATTTGAAGTCGAGCGTCGTGTTGCGCCACTGCACGACCTTGACCGACTCGAACGCGTGGCTCTCCAGCGCCTCCACCAGCTCCGGCTCGAAGGTCGGGCAGCGTCCGGTGGTGCCGAACGTGCCGTCGCGGGTGGCCCGCCCGGCGCGCCCGGCGATCTGGCCGAACTCGGC
Source organism: Xanthobacteraceae bacterium (assembly GCA_035948495.1). Taxonomy (GTDB): domain Bacteria; phylum Pseudomonadota; class Alphaproteobacteria; order Rhizobiales; family Xanthobacteraceae; genus AP-16. Next base: position 1,554 of record DASZJC010000512.1, read on the forward strand.
GGGATTGAGCCGGCGGAACTGATAGCCGTCGAACTTGCGGTCGGACGCGAACGCCACGTGGTCGACGTCGAGGTTGAGCCCCATGCCGATCGCGTCGGTCGCCACCAGATAGTCGACATCGCCCGACTGGTAGAGCGCGACCTGGGCGTTGCGGGTGCGCGGCGACAGCGCGCCCAGCACCACCGCGGCGCCGCCGCGCTGGCGGCGGATCAGCTCGGCGATGGCGTAGACCTCGTCGGCCGAGAACGCCACGATGGCCGAGCGGTGCGGCAGCCGGGTGAGCTTCTTCTCGCCCGCGTAGGCCAGCCGCGACAGCCGTGCCCGGCTGACGATGTTGGCGCCGGGCAGCAGCCGTTCGACCATCGGCCGCATGGTGCCGGCGCCGAGCACCAGCGTCTCCTCGCGCCCGCGCCGGTGCAGCATGCGGTCGGTGAAGACGTGGCCGCGTTCGAGGTCGGCGCCCAGCTGGACTTCATCGACCGCCAGGAACGCCACATCGAGATCGCGCGGCATCGCTTCGACCGTCGAGACCCAGAACCGCGGGCTCGGCGGCTTGATCTTCTCCTCGCCGGTGACGAGCGCGACCGCGTCCGTCCCGACCGTGTCGGCCACCTTGTTGTAGACCTCGCGCGCGAGCAGCCGCAGCGGCAACCCGATGATGCCCGAGGAATGCGCGAGCATGCGCTCGATGGCGAGGTGGGTCTTGCCGGTGTTGGTCGGTCCGAGGACCGCAGTGACGCCGACGCCGCGCGCGCGGGCATCGCGGTGGGCGGACGGTGCGAACGTTACGGGCATGCCAGTAATCAGCGGCCGGTGATCAGTAATCAGTAATTTGAGCTTCGATCCAGGGGCTTAGAAGAGATGAGGGACCGGAGTTCCGCCGGCGATCTTTCTGATTACTGATCACTGACCGCTGGCTCCTGGTTGTGTCACAATGCGACGGCCGATGCGGTGCGTTTAAGTTCAAGAACGAGTCCCGAACGAATCGCGGCCGAATCGCTGACTCGGTCGACTTCAGACTTCGTTCTCGCGATATCTGGGCGACCGAAGGCACATTGGCACAAGATCGAGTAGCGGGGAAGCTTCCGGCGGGACTCCGCCGCTGCGGTTCGTTAACACCTCCGCCGCTCACGCGGTTCACGATGAGTCAAGGCCGGGCCCCACGATTCCTGAGGATAACTACTGGATTTTCGCGGCGGTCGGCCGCGCGCCATGGGCCGCGTAGCTTACGAATTGCGTCGCCTCCAGCACCGCGGTGCCGATCAGCGTCGGGAAGGAAATCCGAAACGGCGCCAGGATGCGGGTGCCGGCGATGGGGGCGAACCAGATGTCGAGGTCGCGCGTCTCGGTCAAGCGCTTGATCGAGGGAACGTCAGGCCGATGGCCGGCCAGGGGCTGATAGGCGACCATGCACACGACGACCGGACCCTCGTAGCCCTTGTCGGCCTTGACCCGGTCCATGCGCTTGAACGAGAGGGCAAGGTCATAGCGCTGGCGGCCGTCGAAGATCTGCACCGTGCGCCGGCAGGCTTCCGGCGTGAGCACGTCGCCGGTCCCGCCGACCGGAATGAGCCCGGCGGTGAGCGGATCCATGACGCCGCGGCGATGCGCCTCGGTGAGCGGCACGCGGTCGGGGCTGTACGGCGTCGGCGGTTCGACCTGCAGTTCCTTCACCGCACCGCCCGCGAAGGCCATGCGGATCTCGTCGGGCCGGTGGTCGGCCGTGACGGTGACGGCGTAGCTCGTCGGCACCAGCCGCCCGGAAGCGACGTGGCCGCGGGCGGCCCCGAAGCCCTCGCCGTCGCTCACCACGCGGGCGATGCCGCTGACGCGGCCGCTCGCGGCGGTCGTGTACTGATCCTCGGCAATGTCGGCGGTCCACCCGCCCTGGCCGACCGGAATGCCCCCGATAGTGACCGAATAGCGCGCCTCGAACCTGCCCTGGGCGTGTGCGGAACCGCCCGACAACGCGGCCGCCGCGAGCGCTAGCGCGGCAGCGAGGATCGTCCGCCCCGCGGCGGGCCAGGATGACAGCACGTCGGTCGGTCCTCCGCGGCGCCGCAGGCACAAATCGTGCGCGCTACGCCGCGCCTCTTCGGTCGCGAATGCGTCGATTATGTGATTGGCGAAGCGGTGAGAGTCAGTGGCTTGACGGCTCCGACCCGGGCTGACTATACGTCCGCGAACTTTCCGACGAGATCGGGGTTTGATCGACGCGCCAGCGGCGGCGGCCCTCATGGAGTTTTCGACATGGCGCGGCGCTGCGAACTGACCGGCAAGGGGGCCCAGACCGGGCACAAGGTGAGCCATTCCAACCGCAAGACCAAGCGGCGGTTCCTGCCCAACCTGTGCAACGTAACGATGATCTCCGATGCGCTCGGCCGCTCGGTGCGGCTGCGGGTGTCGACGAACGCCCTCAAGACCGTCGACCACCGCGGCGGCCTCGACGCGTTTCTGATCAAGGCGAAGGACGGGGAGCTGGGCCCCCGCGCGCGCGAACTCAAGCGCCAGATCGAGAAGAAGCGCGCGGCCGCCGGCTGACGCCAGTCTCTTCCCTCCCCTGAAAGGGGAGGGATA
>DASZJC010000513.1:0-15461 GCA_035948495.1 Xanthobacteraceae bacterium
ACGACGCCGACGAGCCGGAGAACCCAGGCGAGGATGCGATTCTCCTCCTGTGCCGCCTTGAACATGTCGCCGGCCGAGAGCGTCCCGGGGCGCACCAGCAGCAGCCGATCGCCGGCCTTGGTCTGGTATTCGCCGAAGTCGGTGCCGTTCTGCCGCCCGATAAGGCTTACCGGGCCGTCCGCCGCCACCTGATAGGAGACGCGCAGGTCGCCGATGTGCGGCTGCGCCGGATCGACGCCGAGATAGATGCGGCCGTCGGCGATCTGGGTCGATGCGCCGGCGTGCTGGCGCACCGCATCGAGCGCGGCCGGATCGACGCGAAATTCGCGACCCGCCGCGAGATGCGCCAGCACCCCTTCGCTCGGGCGGAAGGCGCCGAGCGTCGCGTCGCGCGCGGCGACCGCGAACCGCCGATAGCGCATTTGCGGGTTGGCGTGCCCGTCCGGGCGCTTGAACTTGGCGGAATCGATGCGGTTGTCCGACCAGGTCTGGACGTAGCTGTAGGTCGTGACGTGCTCTTCCGAACCGCCGAAATTCTTGCGCGTGTCGCTGTGGCTGTCTTCCTTCCACTGGTACATTTCGACGGTGCGGACCAGCCGGGCGGCCTTGGCCGAGACGCCGAACTCCGGGTCATTCAGGGGCGCCGTCGTCTTCAGGTCGCCGCTCACGTGGACGAGCTTACCGGCGTTCTCGGGATCGACCCGCGCCGCATCGGCGTCTACGACGACCCCCTGCCCTTCGGTGAGCGAGCGCGCCGTCTGCACCGCGCGTCCCTCGTTCCAGAACAGGAGAACGGCCGAGCCGAGAATCAGCACGATGCCGAACAGCACACCGGCGACCGACTGGCCGATCCGCGAGAGCCAGGACGTGGACGTGGTCTCGGTGAAACTGTCGGTGACGCCGGAATTGTCCGCATCGGACATGCGACCCCCCATGCACCGCAAGCCCGGATGATTTCAGACGGGCAAGCGTCCCGCAACCGCCGGGCACGATCGCGCGCGAAAACAAAAGGGGCGGCCTGCGCCGCCCTCGTCTGCTTGTCGGATCGTCTGCGCCGTTACGCGGGCGCCGCTTCGGCGACCTTCTCCTGCACCGGCCCGGAATCGAGGCCGCGCGCGTCGACGTCGCGGTCGACGAACTCGATGACCGCGCGCGGCGCGTTGTCGCCGTAGCGGAAGCCGGCGCGCAGCACGCGGGTGTAGCCGCCGTTGCGCTCCTTGTAGCGCGGGCCCAGCACCTCGAACAGCTTCCGCACCATGGCGATGTCGCGCACCTGGGCGATCGCCTGGCGCCGCGCGTGCAGATCGCCGCGCTTGCCCAGGGTGACGAGCTTCTCGATGATCGGCCGCAGATCCTTGGCCTTCGGCAAGGTGGTGATGATCTGCTCGTGCTTGATCAGCGCGGCGGTCATGTTGGCCCACAGCGAGCGGCGATGCTCCGCCGTGCGGTTGAGCTTGCGGTGTGCTTTGCGGTGACGCATCGTCCCTCCGGGACAGTCATCAGTAACCAGTGATCAGTAATCAGTGATCACTGATCACCGGTCAGTAGTGATCCTCGAAGCGCTTGGCCAGTTCGTCGATGTTCTCCGGCGGCCAGCCCGGCACTTCCATGCCGAGGTGCAGTCCCATCTGGGCGAGCACTTCCTTGATCTCGTTGAGCGATTTGCGGCCGAAGTTCGGGGTGCGCAGCATTTCCGCCTCGGTCTTCTGCACCAGGTCGCCGATATAGACGATGTTGTCGTTCTTCAGGCAGTTGGCCGAGCGCACCGACAGCTCCAGCTCGTCGACCTTCTTGAGGAACGCCGGATTGAAGGCGAGGTCGGGGATCGACTCCGCGGCGACCTCCTTGCGCGGCTCCTCGAAATTGACGAACACGTTGAGCTGGTCTTGCAGGATGCGGGCCGCATAGGCGAGCGCGTCCTCGGGGCTGATCGAGCCGTTGGTCTCCATCGACAAGGTGAGCTTGTCGTAGTCGAGGATCTGCCCCTCGCGGGTGTTCTCGACCTTGTAGGACACCTTGCGCACCGGCGAATAGAGGCTGTCGACCGGGATGAGGCCGATCGGCGCGTCCTCCGGCCGGTTGCGCTCGGCCGGCACGTAGCCTTTGCCGGTGTTGACGGTGAACTCCATGCGGATCTCGGCGCCCTCGTCGAGCGTGCACAGGACGAGGTCGGGATTGAGCACGACGATGTCGCCGACCGTCTGGATGTCGCCCGCGGTCACCTGGCCGGGGCCCTGTTTCTTCACCACCATGCGCTTGGGGCCATCGCCCTGCATCTTGATGGCGATGTCCTTGATGTTGAGGATGATGTCGGTCACGTCCTCGCGCACGCCGGCGATCGAGGAGAATTCGTGCAGCACGCCGTCGATGTGCACCGACTGCACGGCCGCGCCCTGGAGCGAAGACAACAGAATTCGCCGCAGCGCATTGCCCAAGGTGAGCCCGAACCCGCGCTCGAGCGGCTCGGCCACCACGGTCGCAGCGCGCTTCGGATCGCCTCCGAGCGCCACCTGCAGCTTGTCCGGTCTGATCAGTTCCTGCCAGTTCTTCTGGATCACGTTGTCACCCATCGCATGAAGCGGCCTCGCCTGGGCCGCGACCCCCACTCCGCCCCGTGGGGAAAGTTCGGCGGGGCGAACGGGCTCCCGTCCGCCGGATGGAAATCAAACGCGCCGGCGCTTGCGCGGCCGGCAGCCGTTGTGCGGAATCGGCGTCACGTCGCGGATCGACGTGATGGTGAAGCCGGCGGCCTGCAGCGCGCGCAGCGCCGACTCGCGGCCGGAGCCCGGCCCCGCGACCTCGACCTCGAGGGTGCGCATGCCATGCTCCATCGCCTTCTGCGCCGCGTCCTCGGCGGCGACCTGGGCGGCGAACGGGGTCGACTTGCGCGAGCCCTTGAAGCCCTTGGTCCCCGCCGACGACCAGGCAATGGTATTGCCTTGCGCGTCCGTGATGGTGATCATGGTGTTGTTGAACGAGGCGTTGACGTGCGCGACGCCCGAGGCGATGTTTTTTCGCTCGCGCTTGCGGACGCGCGTGGCTTCCTTGCCCATGCTCGACCCTTTCGCGGCTGCGGCTCCGAACCGGAGCCCAAGCCCTCAATTCCCCTGGACCGCTTGCGGCGGCCGGCGCCGGCCGGTCACTTCTTCTTTCCGGCGATCGGCTTGGCCGGCCCCTTGCGGGTACGGGCGTTGGTGTGAGTGCGCTGGCCGCGCACGGGAAGGCCGCGACGGTGCCGCAAGCCGCGATAGCAGCCGAGGTCCATCAGCCGCTTGATGTTCATGGCAACCTCACGCCGCAGGTCGCCTTCCACGATATAGTCACGATCGATCATTTCGCGAATCTGCAGGACCTCCTGGTCGGTCAACTGGGACACCCGGCGGGGAGCCGGGATGCCGACCTTGTCCATGATCTCCTGGGCCCGGTGGGAACCGATTCCATGGATATATTGCAGTGCAACAACGACCCGCTTATTGGTCGGGATATTGACGCCGGCAATGCGTGCCACGGCCTTGCTCCTGTTACCGGCCGAATTTCGGCCGAAAAACCGCAGGTTCTTGCCCCGACCACCCGCAAGCGATCGAAAGGTCGTACGGCCTGCCTTGAAGGGACATAACGCCGAGACGACGCCGCCCCTCCTTCCAGGGCCCGGCATCGCCTGCAAGCTCTATCCAAACGGATGCCGGGTATTACTGGATTCCGCGTCCCCTCGTCAACCTCCGCGGTCCACGATTTCCGGGCTTAAGACCCGGTCAATTGCCTGCGCGACGGTGCCGATCGGGGCCATCCCATCGACCGATTTCAGCGCCCCCTTTTTCCCGTAATAGGCGATAAGCGGCGCGGTTTGCGTCCGGTAGACGTCGAGCCGGGTCTTCAGAGCTTCGGGGTTATCGTCCGCCCGCACCGGCTCGCCGCGCGCCTTCATCTCCGCGACCCGGCTCGCCATCCGCTCAAGCAACGCGGCTTCGTCGACCTTGAGCTCGACGACCCCGTCGAGCCGAAGGCCCTTGTCCGCCAACAGGCGCTCGAGCGCCTCGGCCTGGGGCACCGTGCGGGGGAAGCCGTCGAGGATGAAGCCCCTGCGGGCATCGGGCTGGTCGATCCGGTCCGACACGATAGGGACCACAATGTCGTCGGGCGCAAGCTCACCCCGCGCCATGATGACTTCCGCCTTGCGTCCGATCGGGGTGCGGGCCTTGACCGCCTCGCGCAGCATGTCGCCGGTCGACAGCTGGACGATGCCGTGGCGCTCGACGAGACGTTGTGCCTGGGTCCCTTTGCCGGCCCCCGGCGGGCCGAGCAGGATGAGCCTCATCTTCTGCGGCCTCGCAGCTTGGCGCGCTTGATCAGGCCTTCGTATTGGTGGGCCAGCAGGTAGCCCTGAATCTGCGCCACCGTGTCCATGGTCACGCTCACCACGATCAGGAGCGACGTGCCGCCGAAATAGAACGGCACCCCGAGATAATTGATGAGCAGCTCCGGGATCAGGCACACGATCGCCAGGTAGCCGGCGCCCACCACCGTGATGCGCGAGAGCACGTAATCGATGTACTCGGCCGTGCGCTCCCCCGGCCGGATGCCGGGGATGAAGCCGCCGTGCTTCTTGAGGTTATCCGCGGTGTCGGTCGGGTTGAAAACGATGGCCGTGTAGAAGAACGCAAAGAAGATGATCAACCCTATATAAATCGCCATGAACAGCGGCGTGCCGTGCCCGATGTGGGTCGTGATCCACAGCAGGATTTCCGACTGGCTTCCGCCGGCCCCGCTGGTGTTGAGGTTGGCGACCGTCGTCGGCAGCAGCAGCAGCGAGGAGGCGAAGATCGGCGGGATCACGCCCGAGGTGTTGAGCTTGAGCGGCAGATGCGAGGATTGACCCTCGAACATCTGATTGCCGACCTGGCGCTTGGGATATTGGATCAGCAGCCGCCGCTGGGCGCGTTCCATGAACACGATGAAGGCGATCACCGCGACCGCCATGACGATGACGACCAGGATGACGCCGGTCGATATCGCGCCCTGGCGGCCCAGCTCCAGCATGCCGGCGAGCGCCGAGGGCACCTGCGCCACGATGCCGGACAGGATGATGAGCGAGATGCCGTTGCCGATGCCGCGCGAGGTCACCTGCTCGCCGAGCCACATCAGGAACATGGTCCCGCCGGTCAAGGTGATCACGGTCGAGATGCGGAAGAACCAGCCGGGATCCGAAACGACGCTGCCGGTGCCTTCAAGGCCGATCGAGATGCCGTAAGCCTGGAAGGCGGCCAGCACCACGGTGAGGTAGCGCGTGTACTGGTTGATGGTCTTGCGGCCCTGCTCACCCTCCTTCTTGAGCGCCTCGAGGGTCGAGGACACCGTCGTCATCAGCTGGATGATGATCGAGGCGGAGATGTACGGCATGATGTTGAGGGCAAAGATCGCCATCCGGTGGATGCCGCCGCCGGAGAACATATTGAACATGCCGAGGATGCCGCCGGCCTGGGTCTGGAAAATCTGCTCCCAGGCGGCCGGATCGATGCCCGGCAACGGGATGTAGGTGCCGAGCCGGTAGACCAGGAGCGCGCCGACGGTGAAATAGATGCGCTTCTTGAGTTCCTCGGCCTTGGCGAGCGCCGAGAAGTTGAGATTGGCCGCCAGTTGTTCCGCTGCCGAGACCATGCGCTAACGGCTCCCTCTCCCGCCCTGCCCGCGTCGATCCAGTCCTATATAGGGGTCAGGCCGCTGCTTCGCCCGTGTCTGCCGGCTTGAGCACCGTCACCGATCCGCCCGCCTTTTCCACCGCCGCCACGGCGGATTTCGAGGCGCCGGCGACCGTGAAGGCGACTTTCGCCTTGATCTCGCCCGCGCCGAGCAGCCGGACCCCGCTGCGGGCGCGCCGCAGCACGCCGGCCTTGATCAGCGCCTCGACGTCGATCGTGGCGGCCGGATCGAGCTTGCCGGCGTCGATCGCCTGCTGCACGCGTCCGAGGTTCACCTCGTTGAACTCCTTGCGAAAAATGTTGTTGAACCCGCGCTTGGGCAGGCGCCGGTGCAACGGCATCTGCCCGCCCTCGAACCCCCTGATGGCAACGCCGGTGCGCGCCGTCTGGCCTTTGCCGCCGCGCCCGGCGGTCTTGCCCTTGCCGGAGCCGATGCCGCGGCCGACGCGCCGGCGCAGCTTGCGCGCGCCCGGACGGTCTTTGAGGTCGGTGAGCTTCATCGATGCTCTCCCTGCGGCTCGATCACCTCGACGAGATGACGCACCCTGGCGATCATGCCGCGGGTCGCCGGCGTGTCCGGCACTTCGGCGACCCGACCGATCCGATTGAGCCCGAGGCCGATCAGATTCTGCCGCTGGTCGAACCGGCGGCGCAACGCGCTGCCGGTCTGCCGTATCCTGATGGTTGCGCGCTTGGCCATGGCTCGTCCGACTATTCCGCCACCGCCTCGCCGTCGCCGTCGCGGCGGCGGGCCTGCAGGGTCGAAACCTTGAGATTGCGGCGCGCCGCCACCGACCGCGGACTGTCCTGGTGGCCGAGCGCATCGAAGGTGGCGCGCACCATGTTGTAGGGATTGGACGAGCCGATCGATTTCGCCACCACGTCCTGCATGCCGAGCGTCTCGAACACGGCCCGCATCGGGCCGCCGGCGATGATGCCGGTGCCGGGAGGCGCCGCGCGCAGGAACACGCGTCCGGCGCCGTGGCGGCCGAGCACGTCGTGGTGCAGCGTACGGCCCTCGCGCAGCGGCACCCGCACCAGGTTGCGCTTGGCCGCTTCGGTCGCCTTGCGGATCGCTTCCGGCACCTCGCGCGCCTTGCCGTGGCCGAAGCCGACCCGACCCTTCTGGTCGCCAACGACGACCAGCGCGGCGAAGCCGAACCGGCGCCCGCCCTTGACCACCTTGGCCACCCGGTTGATGTGCACCAGCTTGTCGACGAATTCGCTGTCGCGCTCTTCCCGCTCGCGCGAGTGCCGTCGTTCCGTCGACCGTCGTTCCAATGCCATGGTGTGGTTCCGCTCGGTTGCGTTCAATCTCAGAAGTTCAGCCCGCCCTCGCGCGCCGCGTCGGCAAGCGCCTTGACCCGGCCGTGGAACAGGTAGGGGCCGCGGTCGAACACCACGTCCTTGACGCCTTTGGCGACTGCCCGTTCGGCGACGAGCTTGCCGACCGCTTTGGCGGCGGCCACATCGGCGCCGGTCTTGAGGCTCTCGCGCAGCGATTTCTCCAGCGATGACGCGGCGGCGAGCGTCGCGCCTTTGCCGTCGTCGATCACCTGCGCGTAAATGTGCTTGCCGGAACGGTGCACGCAGAGCCGTGCCCGCCCGCCGGCCGCCGCCTTGACGCCGAGGCGCACGCGCGCCTGCCGCCGTTTGCCCGCCTTAGCGGATCTCGCCATCGCCCGCTCCCGTCACTTCTTCTTGCCTTCCTTGCGGAAGATGTACTCGCCGGCATATTTGACGCCCTTGCCCTTGTACGGCTCGGGCGGGCGGAAGGCGCGGATCTCGGCCGCGACCTGACCGACCTTCTGCTTGTCGATCCCGCTCACCACGATCTCGACCGGCCGCGGCGTCGTGATCGCGATCCCCTCGGGAATGGGATAGACGATCTCGTGGCTGTAGCCGAGCAAGAGTTGCAGGTTCTTGCCCTGCACCGCCGCGCGGTAGCCGACGCCGCTGATCTCCAGGCGCCGCTCGAAACCCTTGGTGACGCCGGAAACCACGTTCGACACCAGCGAACGGGCGAGGCCCCACATGGCGCGCGCGCGGCGAGTTTCGGCGCGCGGGTCGATCCTGATGGCGCCGCCGTCGAGCCGTGCCGCCACGTCGTCGTGCAGCACCAGTTCGAGCGCGCCCTTGGGGCCCTTCACCGTGATGGTTTGCCCCTCGATTCCGGCCGTGACCCCGGACGGGACCGCGATCGCCTTCTTGCCGATGCGCGACATCGCCTTCGCTCCCGCCTAGAACACAGTGCACAGGATCTCGCCGCCGACATTGGCCTCGCGCGCGTCGTGGTCGGCCATGACGCCTTTCGGGGTCGACACGATGGCGATCCCCAACCCGTTATTGATGCGCGGCAGCGCCTTGACCGAGGCGTACACCCGGCGACCCGGCTTCGACACCCGCGAAATGTCGCGGATCACCGGCGCGCCGTCGAAATATTTCAGCTCGATTTCGAACTCGGTGCGGCCGTTCTCGTACTCGGTCGTGGAATAGCCGCGGATGTAGCCCTCGCTCTTGAGCACCTCGAGCACGCTCGCGCGCAGGCGTGAGCCGGGGGTCGAAACCTTCGCCTTGCTGCGCATCTGCGCGTTGCGGATGCGGGTGAACAGATCGCCGAGCGGATCGTTCAAAGCCATCGTGCGCCCTCCTCACCAGCTCGACTTGACCAGGCCGGGGATAAGGCCCTGGGAGCCGAGGTCGCGCAGCGCGATGCGGCTCATCTTGAGCTTGCGGTAGAAGCCGCGCGGGCGCCCCGTCACCTCGCAGCGATTGCGAATGCGGGTCTTCGAGGAATTGCGCGGCACCTGGGCGAGTTTGAGCGCGGCCGCGAAGCGCTCCTCCATCGGCAGCGCCTTGTCCCGCGCGAGCGCCTTGAGCCGCGAGCGCCGGCCCGAGTACTTCTTGGCGAGCTTGCGCCGCCGGTTGTTCTTCTCGATCGAACTCTTCTTCGCCATCTAGGTCTCCTGGGTATCCGCGTTTGAGGAGGATCGCTCCCCCTCACTGCCGGAACGGGAAGTTGAATGCCGTGAGCAGGGCGCGGGCTTCCTCGTCGTTGTCCGCCGTCGTGCACACCACGATGTCCATGCCCCAAACCTCCGCGGCCTTGTCGTAATCGATCTCGGGAAAGATGATGTGCTCCTTGATGCCGATGGTGTAGTTCCCGCGGCCGTCGAAGCTTTTCGGGTTGAGGCCGCGAAAGTCGCGCACCCGCGGCAGCGCGATGTTCACCAGGCGGTCGACGAAGTCGTACATGCGCGCCTTGCGCAGCGTCACCTTGCAGCCGATCGGCTGATCTTCGCGCAGCTTGAACGTGGCGATCGACTTGCGCGACTTGGTGATCACCGCCTTTTGCCCGGCGATCAGCGAGAGGTCGGCGGCGGCGGATTCCACCTTTTTGCGGTCGTTGACGCCCTCGCCGATGCCCATGTTGAGCACGACTTTGTCGAGCGCCGGCACCTGCATCGGATTCTTGTAGCCGAATTGCTCGGTGAGCCGGGCACGCACGACGTCGTCGAAGAAGGTCCGCAGCCGCGGGGTATATTGGGTCTCAGCCATCGATCTCGGCTCCCGAACGTTTGGCGACCCGCACCTTCTTGCCGTCCGCCATGAACTTGAACCCGATCCGGGTCGGCTTGCCGTCCCTGGGGTCGGCGATCGCCAGGTTGGACAGGTGGATCGGCGCCTCCTTGGAGATGATGCCGCCGTCCTGGCTCGCGGTCTGGCGCTGATGCCGCTTGACCATGTGGATGCCGCGCACCAGCGCGCGCCCCTCGGCCGGCATCACCTGCACTACCTCGCCGCTGCGGCCGCGGTCGCGGCCGGCGAGCACGATCACCTTGTCGCCCTTGCGGATCTTGGCGGCCATCACAGCACCTCCGGGGCGAGCGAGATGATCTTCATGTGGTTCTTGGCGCGCAACTCGCGCGGCACCGGCCCGAAGATGCGGGTGCCGACCGGCTCCATCTGCGGGGTGATCAGCACGGCGGCGTTGCGGTCGAAGCGGATGATCGACCCGTCGGGGCGCCTGATGTCCTTCGCCACCCGCACGACGACGGCCTTCATCACTTCGCCCTTCTTGACGCGCCCGCGCGGCGCCGCCTCCTTGATCGAGACGACAATGACGTCGCCGACGGTCGCGTACTTGCGCTTCGAGCCGCCCAGCACCTTGATGCACATGACGCGACGCGCGCCGGAATTGTCGGCCACGTCGAGGTTGGTCTGCATCTGGATCATGCGGCACCTGATACTCTGTTGTCGGGCGCGCGGCGCCTCACTGCTTCGCCCGCTTCTCGCCCCGGGCCACGGCCCAGCGCTTGAGCTTGGAGATCGGGCGATGTTCCTCGATCCATACGATGTCGCCGACCGAGTACTCGTTCTGCTCGTCGTGCGCGTGATAGTTCTTGGTGCGCCGCACGGTCTTCTTGAGCATCGGGTGGGTGAAGCGGCGCTCGACGCGGACGACCACCGTCTTGTCCTGCTTGTCGCTCACCACGACGCCCTGGAGCATCCGCTTCGGCATCTTCGTCTCCTCACTTCGCTTTCGGCGCGCCGCGCTTGTGCCGGGTGATCGTCTCGATGCGCGCGATGTCGCGCCGCACCTGGCGCACCCGCGCGGTGTTCTCGAGCTGGCCGCTCGCCCGCTGGAATCGCAGGTTAAAGCGCTCCTTCTTGAGCTTCATCAGCTCGTCGCCGAGCTGATCGGGGGTCATGACCCTGATGTCCGCGGGCTTCATGGCTTCGCTCCCGGCCTAGTCGGCGATGCGCTCGATGAAGCGCGTCTTGATCGGCAGCTTGGCGGCGGCGAGCTCCAGCGCCTCGCGCGCGACCTCGACCGGCACGCCGTCGATCTCGAACATGATGCGGCCCGGCTTGACGCGGCACACCCACAGCTCCGGCGTGCCCTTGCCCTTGCCCATGCGCACCTCGATCGGCTTCTTGGAGACCGGCACGTCCGGAAACACCCGGATCCACACCCGGCCCGAGCGCTTCATGTGGCGCGTCATCGCCCGCCGCGCCGCCTCGATCTGGCGCGCGGTGACGCGCTCGGGCTCCATCGCCTTGAGGCCGTATTGGCCGAAATTGAGCTCGGTCGCCGAGGTCGCAACCCCGTGGATGCGCCCCTTGTGCGCCTTGCGGAACTTGCTCCGGATCGGTTGCAGCATGGCTGTTGCGCTCTTTCTTGCCTTACGCCGTGTCGCGGCGAGGCCGCCCGGCCTCGCTCTCGGCGAGGCGCTTGTCCTGCGCCATCGGGTCGTGCTCGAGGATCTCGCCCTTGAAGATCCACACCTTGACGCCGCAGGTGCCGTAGGTGGTGAAGGCGGTCGCGACCCCGTAGTCCACGTCGGCGCGCAGCGTGTGCAGCGGCACCCGCCCCTCGCGATACCATTCCATGCGGGCGATCTCGGCGCCGCCGAGCCGGCCCGAGCAGTTGATGCGGATGCCTTCCGCTCCCAGCCGCATCGCCGACTGCACCGCCCGCTTCATGGCGCGGCGGAAGGCGACGCGGCGCTCGAGCTGCTGGGCGATCGATTCAGCGACCAGCGACGCGTCGAGCTCGGGCTTGCGGATCTCCACGATGTTGATGACGACGTCGGAATCGGTGAGCTCGACCACTTTCCTGCGCAGCTTCTCGATGTCGGCGCCCTTCTTGCCGATCACCACGCCGGGCCGCGCCGAGTGGATCGTCACCCGCGCCTTCTTGTGCGGGCGCTCGATCACGATCTTCGACACCGCCGCCTGCTTGAGGCTTTCCATCAGCTCCTTGCGTATCTCCATGTCCTCGTGCAGCAGCATGGCGTAGTCGTTCTTGCCGGCGTACCAGCGCGAGTCCCACGTCCGGTTGATGCCGAGACGCAGACCGATCGGATTGACCTTCTGACCCATACCCTGTCTCCGCTTAAGCGCTCGCCTCGACCTGACGCACCACGATCGTCAGGTTGGCGAACGGCTTGAAAATCCGTCCTGAGCGGCCGCGCCCGCGCGGCGCGAACCGCTTGAGCACCAGTGCCTTGCCCACGTGCGCCTCGGCGACGACGAGGTCGTCGACGTCGAGGTCATGATTGTTTTCCGCGTTGGCGATCGCCGATTCCAGGCACTTGCGCACCTCCTTGGCGACGCGCTTGCGCGAGAACTCGAGATCGGCGAGCGCGGTGGCGACTTTCTTGCCGCGGATGAGCGCCGCCAGCAGATTGAGCTTCTGCGGCGACACCCGCAGCATGCGGGCGATCGCCTTCGCCTCGTTGTCGGCGAGGCTCCGCTCGTGCGCGCGTTTGCCCATCGGTTCGCCCTCACGCCGTCGGTGCCGGTGTCGCCGACGGTGCCGGCCCGCTCGTCGTGCGCTTCGCCTTGCGGTCGGCCGAGTGCCCGTAGAAGGCGCGCGTCGGCGCGAACTCGCCGAACTTGTGGCCGACCATTTCCTCGGTGACGAGCACCGGAATATGCTTCTGCCCGTTGTAGACCCCGAAGGTCAGCCCGACGAACTGCGGCAGGATGGTCGACCGCCGGCTCCAGATCTTGATCATCTCGTGACGGCCCGACGAGCGCGCCGTCTCCGCCTTCTTGAGCAGAAAGCCGTCGACGAAGGGACCCTTCCACACCGAACGCGCCATGGTTCGTCCTTTCCTACTTCTTCTTCCGCGCGTGGCGGCTCGACACGATGAATTTGGTGGTGGATTTGTTGCGGCGGGTCTTCTTGCCCTTGGTCGGGAAGCCCCAGGGCGTGACCGGATGCCGGCCTCCGGAGGTGCGGCCTTCCCCGCCACCGTGCGGGTGATCGATCGGGTTCATCGACACGCCGCGATTATGCGGGCGCCAGCCGAGCCAGCGCGTGCGGCCGGCCTTGCCGATCGAGATGTTCATGTGATCCGGGTTCGACACCGCGCCGACGGTCGCCATGCAGCGCCCGTGCACGAGCCGCTGCTCGCCGGAATTGAGGCGCACGATCACGTAATCCTGGTCGCGCCCGACGATCTGGGCGTAGGTGCCGGCCGAGCGCGCGAGCTGTCCGCCCTTGCCGATCTTGAACTCGACGTTGTGGACGATGGTGCCGATCGGCATGTTTCCCGACGGCATGGCGTTGCCCGGCTTCACGTCCACGTGCTCGCCGGCCACCACCACGTCGCCCTGCGTCAGCCGCTGCGGCGCCAGGATATAGGCGATCTCGCCGTCGTTGTATTTGAGCAGCGCGACGAAGCCGGTCCGATTGGGATCGTACTCGATGCGCTCGACCCGCGCCGGAACGTCGAACTTGCGCCGTTTGAAGTCGACCCGCCGAAAGGTCTTCTTGTGGCCGCCGCCGCGGAAGCGCACGGTGGTGCGGCCGTTGTTGTTGCGCCCGCCGGAGGAATGCTTGCCCTCGGTGAGGGTCTTGACCGGCTTGCCCTTGTGCAGGCCGGAACGGTCGACGAGCACCAGCTGTCGCTGGCTCGGGGTGACGGGCTTGTAGGTCTTGAGCGCCATTTTCTAAAGCCCCGTGGTCACGTCGATCCTGTGGCCTTCGGCCAAGGTGACGATGGCCTTCTTGACGTCCGACTGAAAGCCGGCAGCGCCGCGCCCGCGCTTGAACTTGCCCTTGCGCACCAGCGTGTTGACGGCCGTGACCTTCACGTCGAACAGCTTCTCCACCGCCTCCTTGATCTGCGGCTTGGTGGCCGTGCGCGCGACCTTGAAGATCACCTGGTTGTGCTCGGAGGCGAGCGTCGCCTTTTCGGTGATCACCGGCGCGATGATGACGTCGTAGTGGCGCGGATCGACGGGGCTCATTTGAAGCGCGCCTCCAGCGCGTCGAGGGCGGCCCGGGTCAGCACCAGCTTGGTGCGCCGCAGGATGTCGTAGACGTTGATTCCCTGGATCGGCAGCACGTCGATGCCGGGGATGTTGCGCACGGCGAGGCGGAAATTCGCGTCGATCTCGGCGCCGTCGACGATCAGCGCGTTGACGATCTCGAGCTTGCCGAAACGCTCGCTCAGCGCCTTGGTCTTGCCGTCCGCTACCGCCGCCTTGTCGAGGACGAGGATGCCGCCGTCCTTGGCCTTGGCGGACAGCGCGTGCTTGAGGGCGAGCGCGCGCACCTTCTTGGGCAATCCGATGGCGTGGCTGCGCGGCGTCGGGCCGAAGGCGCGGCCGCCGCCGCGGAAGAGGTTGACGCGGGCCGAGCCGTGCCGGGCGTTGCCGGTGCCCTTCTGCCGGTACATTTTCTTGCCGGTGCGGTTGATGTCGGCGCGGTTCTTGACCGCGTGGGTGCCGGCGCGGCGTTTGGCGAGTTGCCAGGTGACGCATCGCTGCAGGATGTCGGGGCGCGGCTCGAGGCCGAAGATCGCGTCCGGCACGGTGACCGAGCCGGCCGATTTGCCGTCGAGGGTGGTGACGTTCAATTCCATGTCACACACCCTCCTGCTGGGCGGGCGCCGCGGCGGTTGCCTCGACCGCGGTCGCGGGAGCCTCGGCCGAAGCGTCGTCGGCGAGCCGGAACGCGCCCGGTTGCGGCGCCTCCTTGGGCAGCGCCTTCTTCACCGCGTCGCGCACCATGATCCAGCCGCCCTTGGCGCCGGGCACGGCGCCCTCGACCAGGATGAGGCCGCGCGCCACGTCGGTCTGCACCACCTTGAGATTGAGCGTCGTCACCCGGTCGACGCCGAGGTGGCCGGCCATCTTCTTGTCCTTGAAGGTCTTGCCCGGATCCTGGCGGCCGCCGGTCGAGCCGTGCGAGCGGTGCGAGACAGACACGCCGTGCGAGGCGCGCAGCCCGCCGAAATTCCAGCGCTTCATCGGGCCGGCGAAGCCCTTGCCGATCGAGGTGCCGGTCACGTCGACGAATTGGCCGACCACGAAATGGTCGGCGGTGATCTCGGCACCGACCGGGATCACGCCGTCCTCGCTGACGCGGAACTCGGCGACCTTGCGCTTGGGCTCGACCTTGGCGACCGCGAAGTGCCCGCGCTCGGCCTTGACCACGTTCTTGACCTTGCGGCTGCCGGCGCCGAGCTGCAGCGCGACGTAGCCGTTCTTGTCCTTGGTGCGGTGGGCGACGACCTGGCACTGGCCGAGGCGGAGCACCGTAACGGGCACGTGCGTGCCGGCCTCGGTGAAGACCCGCATCATTCCCACTTTCTGTGCGATCACGCCGGAGCGCATGTCCCGGTCCTCGTCTGGTGCGAACCGCGTTTACAGCTTGATCTCGACGTCGACGCCGGCGGCGAGGTCGAGCTTCATCAGGGCGTCGACCGTCTGCGGCGTCGGATCGACGATGTCGAGGAGACGCTTGTGCGTGCGCATCTCAAACTGCTCGCGGCTCTTCTTGTCGACGTGCGGCGAGCGGTTGACCGTGAACTTCTCGATCTTGGTCGGCAGCGGAATGGGCCCGCGCACCTGCGCGCCGGTGCGCTTCGCCGTATTCACGATCTCGCGCGTCGACGCATCGAGGATGCGATGATCGAACGCCTTGAGCCGGATGCGGATATTCTGACCGTTCATTTATTCTGACCGTTCATTTTGTGCCGGAGGACAGATGGCGGACGACGACGGATCAACCGTGCGTTCGCCCGTTCGTGCCCTTGTCCGTCCTCTGTCCTGTGTCCTGTGTCGTCCGCTTATTCGATGATCTGCGCCACCACGCCGGCGCCCACCGTCCGGCCGCCCTCGCGGATCGCAAACCGCAGCTTCTCCTCCATCGCAATCGGCACGATCAGCTCCACCGTCATCGTCACGTTGTCGCCCGGCATCACCATCTCGGTCCCCTCCGGCAGTTGCACCACCCCCGTCACG
>DASZJC010000514.1:0-1519 GCA_035948495.1 Xanthobacteraceae bacterium
GGCAACGTGCGCGAGCTGGAAAACACCATCCACCGCGCGGTGCTGCTGGCGAGCGGACCGGAGATCGGCGCCGAGGCGATCCTGGCGCCCGACGGCGTGAGGCTCGACGACCCGCGCCACGTTTCGCCCGCGGTCGCCCACGCGGCGCTCGCGGCCGAGCAAGTGACGCGGGCGTTGGTCGGCCGCACCGTCGCCAACGTGGAACGCGACCTCATCCTGGAGACGCTCAAGCACTGCCTCGGCAACCGCACCCACGCGGCCAACATCCTCGGCATCTCGATCCGCACCTTGCGCAACAAGCTCAATGAATATTCGGCCGACGGCATGCCGATCCCGCCGCCCGGCGGCGGCGAGGTGCGCAGCGTCGCGTGATCTGCGGTGCAGGCGACCGTACAGCGAGCGAAGCAAACTGCGCCGTCACCCTGAGGTGCGAGCGAAGCGAGCCTCGAAGGGTGGCCACAGGCTCGGTGCTTGTTTCCACCCTTCGAGGCTCGCCGCTGCGCGGCTCGCACCTCAGGGTGACGGCGGTCTTTGTTTCACTCGCCTTTTTTCCTCGGCGTTAACCGGGCGCTAACCATAAACCGGGCAATTTTTGCCTAGTCCGCGCGCGAGCCGTCGCGGACCGCAGGGAGCGCGTCCGCATGACCGATGTGACCGCAGGGCAGGGCGCAGGACGCGGGCTTGGCCGCCTGCGGCTCGGCGACATCGCCAACCTGCTCAAGCGCGGCGACCTCGCGCTCGCCGTCGGCGTGATGACCATCCTGGTGGTGCTCATCCTGCCGCTGCCGCCGGTCCTGCTCGACCTCTTCCTCGCGGTCTCGATCATCCTGTCCGTGCTGATCCTGATGACGGCGCTGTTCATCCACGCCCCGCTCGAGTTCTCCGCCTTCCCGACCGTGCTGCTGATCGCCACCATGCTGCGGCTGGCGCTCAACCTGGCCTCGACCCGGCTCATTCTCGCCCACGGCCACGAGGGCACGGCTGCCGCCGGCCATGTCATCGAGGCGTTCGGCGGCTTCGTCATGGGCGGCAATTTCGTCATCGGCATCATCGTGTTCACGATCCTGGTGATCGTGAATTTCGTGGTCATCACCAAGGGCTCAGGCCGCATCGCCGAAGTCGCCGCCCGCTTCCACTTGGATGCCATGCCCGGCAAGCAGATGGCGATCGACGCCGATCTGTCCGCCGGCATGATCGACGAACAGGAAGCACGGCGGCGGCGCAAGAACCTTGAAGGCGAATCCAGCTTCTTCGGCGCCATGGACGGCGCCTCGAAATTCGTCCGCGGCGACGCCATTGCGGGCCTGCTGGTGGTTTTGATCAACGTCATCGGCGGCATGATCATCGGCATCCTGCAGCAGAATATGAGCTTCACCGACGCCGCGCATACCTACACGCTGTTGAGCGTCGGCGACGGCCTGGTCACCCAGGTGCCGGCGCTGATCGTATCGATCGCCGCAGGCCTCCTGGTGTCGAAGGCCGGCGTCACCGGCGCCGCCGACAAGGCGCTGCTCAGCCA
>DASZJC010000515.1:0-1676 GCA_035948495.1 Xanthobacteraceae bacterium
ATGGTCTCGCCCGAGAGGGTCGCAAGCTCGTCCACGAACGCCGCAAAATCGATTGCCGTCATGTCCGCCCGCCCAGAGCATGATTCGAATAAGCGCCCGCGTGATCCGGGGCGGGCACCGGTTCGCAAAAGACCATGCTCCAACGAGGCCCGTCGAGTGGCCGATCCGGCGCTGCCCGGACGGACTTATCCCCTGCGGCAACCCGCCGCCGCCAGTCCCGGTGAATTACGTCAGCGACACTTGCCTTTTGTGCGACGCGGTGGCATATTGCTGCAGCGCGGTATCGCGACTTGTCGCGTTCCCGCCGCCCTCCTTGGGCGTTTCCTCCCTAGACTTGGGCCGCTTGCACCCGCAAGCGGCCCCTTTTTTTGCGCTGCAGCTATTTGCGCGGGTGCCCGCTCTCTATACGAGAACTGCGTTCGACGCAATGCTGTTATGCAGGGTCGATCCGCGAGGTCACTCCGCGGCTGCCCGATAGGGCCGCAACTCCTCGATCGGCACCGCCGCCAGCTCGTCCGCCAGGGTGACGAGGTCGCCGGCGAGGCGCGCGAAGGTCGTCGCGCGCTCGTAGCGCCGCTCGTCCATGTAGAGCGCGCGGTTGAGCTCGAGTTGGATCGAGTGCACGCCGGCGGCCGGGTTGCCGTAATGCTCGGTGATGAACCCGCCGGCGTAGGGCTTGTTGCGGCTCACCGCGTAGCCGAGCCGGCGCAACGTCGTCTCGATCGTTTCCGACACGATGCCGACGCAGCTGGTGCCGTAGCGGTCGCCGAGCACGATGTCGGCGCGGTGGCGCTCGTCCTTGGTGCCGGCGGTCGACGGCATGGAATGGCAGTCGACCAGCACGGCGGCGCCGAAATCGCGATGCACGCGCGTGAGCAGGCGCCGCAGCGCCCGGTGGTAGGGCTTGTACAGGTTCTCGATCCGCCGCAGCGCGTCCTCGACCGGAATGCGCTGGTCGTAGATTTCCTGGGAATCGCCGACCACGCGCGCCACCGTGCCGAGCCCGCCGGCGACCCGCATCGAGCGCGTGTTGGCGAACGACGGCAGCCGGCCCTCGAACATGCGCGGATCGAGCTCGTAAGGCTCGCGGTTCACGTCGACGTAGCAGCGCGGAAAATGCGCCCGCATGACCGGATGCCCGCGCCGCACGGTGCCGACGATCAGTTCGTCGACGAAGGAATCCTCCGAGCGGCGCAGGGTCGAAAGATCGAGCCGCGCCGCCGCCAGGAAACCCTGCGGATAGACCCGGCCGCTGTGCGGGGAGTTGAATACGATCGCCCCGCGCCACTCGGCCGGCTCGAGAACCTCGAAGGGCGGGTCGAGTTCGGCAACCAGATGATCGGACATGGCAATTCGGTTTATGCTTTCGCGGGTCCGCAACGCCGCCCGCAAAGGTGCGGTGCGGCGCCCCCATTGTCCACGCCGCGGCCCGATCTGCCAAGGTCGCAAACGGGGTTCACCCCATATTTACCGGCGATGGGGCTTATGGGACTAATTCGGGGGGACATACGGGTCATGACCGAGCCGATGCCGAAGATTCTCCTGGCCGAGGACGACAACGACATGCGTCGTTTCCTCGTCAAGGCGCTGCAGAACGCCGGCTACGAGGTCATCGACTACGACAACGGCCTGTCCGCCTATCGCCGGCTGCGCGAGGAGCCGTTCGAGCTGCTGCT
>DASZJC010000516.1:0-14480 GCA_035948495.1 Xanthobacteraceae bacterium
GCGCCGCGGCGACCTCATCTTCTGGAAAGGGCACGTCGCCATCGCGCGCGACGAAGCGACGCTCATTCACGCCAACGCGTTCGACATGGCGGTCGCAATCGAGCCGATCGAGGCGGCGATCGCCCGCATTCGCCCGAGCGACGGCGAAGTGACCAGCATCCGACGGGTGGCGGGCTCAGTAGCCTAGCCGCCGATCGACCGCGTTGCGCAGCGCCTCGCCCCGCTCGTGGCGCGCGATCTGCGCGGCGACGTAGAGCGAGATCGCGTCGGGATCGGTGTCGGCCGCGTTGTGCGGCGAGATCGTCACTTTGGGATGCGACCACAACGGGCTCGCGGCCGGCAGCGGCTCGGTCTCGAACACGTCGAGGGTCGCCGCCGCCAACGTGCCGTCGTCGAGCGCCGCCAACAGTTCGGTCTCGACCTGCAGCCCGCCGCGGCCGGAGTTGATCACGATGGGTCCACCCAATACGCCGTCGCGCGCAAGCAGGGAGAACGTGCGCCGGTTGAGAATGCCCCTCGTCGCCGCGGTCAGGGGCAAGAGGCACACCAGGATGTCGGTGCGCGCCAGGAAGGCGGCGAGTTCGGGTTCGCCGGCGAAAGCGGCAACGCCGGGAATCTCCTTGCGGCTCCTGGCCCACCCCGCCACGTCGAAGCCCAGCCGCCGCAGCACCTGCGCCGCGTCGCTGCCCAGCACGCCGAGTCCCATGACGCCGACGCGCACCGCGCTCGCTGCCCGCTGCGCCGGCGGCGCCCACACGCGATCGCGCTGGCAGGCGTCGAGATAGCGTTGCTGCCGATGATGCATGAGCACATGCATCACCACGTACTCGGTCATCCGTCCGGTCAGGTCGTCGTCGGCAACGCGCACCACCGGCACGTCGGGCAGCGACGGATCCGCCATGAGCGCATCGACGCCCGCGCCGAGGTTGAAGATCACCGCGAGGTTGGGAAAGGCGGCGAGCGCGCCCGGCCTCGGTTTCCACACCGCCGCATAGTGGACCGCGGCAGGCTCGACCGGATCGTCGGGCAACAGCGCCACCGGACGATCCGGGCAGACGCGGATGAACCGTTCGCGCCAGCGCGACGGGCTCCAATTCTCCGTGCCGCCGGTGATGAGGAGGGCGAGCGCGCCTTTGGTCATGCTCACATAGTGCGCACTTTCGCCACCGAGCGAAAGAGTCGCGCGAATAGCGAGTAGCGAATAGAGGAAAAGGAAACCTGCGGCAGATTCGCTATTCGCCCGCAATGACGAAGCTACTGCGCCACCGCGCCGTCGCCCTCGGTCTCCAGATTGAAGGCGGCGGCGAACAGCGCCCGGGTGTAGGCGGTCTGCGGGCGGGCAAACAAGTCGGCGGCGGCACCCTCCTCGACCACCTTGCCGTGGCGCATCACCACCAAGCGGCTCGCGAGCGCGGCGACCACTCTGAGATCGTGCGAGATGAACAGGTAGGTGAGGTCGCGGCGCTTCTGCAAGGCGCGCAGCAAGTCGACGATCTGCGACTGGATCAGCATGTCGAGCGCGCTGGTCGGCTCGTCGAGCACCAGGAACGTCGGCTCCAGCACGATCGCCCGCGCGACCGCGATGCGCTGGCGCTGACCGCCGGAAAATTCATGCGGATAGCGGAAGCGCGAATCGGCGGAGAGGCCGACGTCGTTGAGCGCCTGGATCACCCGTTGCGTGCGCTCGGCGAGCGGCATCTTCGGGTGGTGCACCCACAGGCCCTCCTCGATGATGTCGGAGACGGACATGCGCGGGGAGAGCGACCCGTAAGGGTCCTGGAACACGATCTGCATGTCGCGGCGGAACGGCCGCATCTGCTTGAACCTGAGCCCTTGCAGGTGCTGGCCCATGAACACGATGGGGCCCTGCGAGGAAATGAGCCGCAGCACGGCAAGTCCCAAGGTGGTCTTGCCCGATCCCGATTCCCCGACGACACCGAGCGTCTCGCCCTTGCGGATCTCGATATTGATGCCGTCGACCGCCTTGATGTGGCCGACCGTGCGGCGCAACACCCCGCGGCGGATCGGGAACCAGACCTTGAGGTCGCCGGTCGCCAGGATGACCGGGGCAGCGGGATTGGGCGGCGCCGGATCCGGTTTCGGCTCGGCGGCGATCAGCTCGCGCGTATAGGGATGCTCGGGCCGGGTGAACACCCGCTCGACCTCGCCGCGCTCGACGATCCGCCCCTCCTTCATCACGCACACCCGTTCGGCGATCTTGCGCACGATGCCGAGATCGTGGGTGATGAACAGCATGGCCATGCCGAGCCGCGATTGCAGGTCCTTGAGCAGCTTGAGGATCTGCGCCTGCACGGTGACGTCGAGCGCGGTGGTCGGTTCGTCGGCGATGAGCAGGTCGGGCTCGTTGGCGAGCGCCATGGCGATCATCACGCGCTGGCGCTGGCCGCCGGAGAGCTGATGCGGATAGCTCGCAAGCCGCGCCGCGGGATCGGGGATTCCGACCTGGCTCAGGAGTTCGATCACCCGCGCGCGGTTCGACCCGTTGGCGGCGCGCCGGTGCAGCAGCAGGACTTCGGTGATCTGCCGCTCGACCGTGTGGAGCGGGTTGAGCGACGTCATCGGCTCCTGGAAGATGATGGTGATGTTGGCGCCGCGCACCTCGCGGATCTCGCTCTCCTTGAGGCGCAGCAGGTCGGTCCCCTTGAACAGGATCGAGCCCGAGGGATGGCGCGCCGCCGGATAGGGCAGGAGCTTCATCACTGAGAGCGCGGTGGCCGACTTGCCCGAGCCGGATTCGCCGACCAGCGCAACCGTCTCCCCCTTGCGGATATCGAAGGAGATGCGGTCGACGGCGAGAACCTCGCGCGTGCCTTGAGCGAACGCGACCGACAGGTCGCGAATATCGAGCAGCGGCGCAGTCGCGGAATCCACTTCGGTCACCCGAACGTCTTGCGCGGATCGAACGCGTCACGCACCGCCTCGCCGACGAAGATGAGCAGCGACAGCATGATCGCGACGGTGAAGAAGCCGGTCAGCCCGAGCCACGGCGCCTGCAGGTTGGATTTCGCCTGGGCCAGCAGCTCGCCGAGCGAGGGCGAGCCGGGCGGCAGCCCGAGGCCGAGGAAGTCGAGCGCGGTGAGCGTGGTGACCGAGGACGAGAGGATGAACGGCAGGAAGGTGATGGTCGCGACCATCGCGTTGGGCAACAGATGCCGGAACATGATGACCACGTTCGACACGCCGAGGGCGCGCGCCGCCTGTATGTATTCCAGATTGCGTCCGCGCAGGAATTCGGCCCGCACGAACCCGACGAGCGACAGCCAGGAGAACAACAGCAGGATGCCGAGCAGGACGAAGAAGCCCGGCACCAGCACCGAGGAAATGATCAGCAGGAGGTAAAGCTCGGGCAGCGAGCCCCAGATCTCGATGAAGCGCTGGAACAGGAGATCGGTCCAGCCGCCGAAATAGCCCTGCACCGCGCCAGCGGCGACGCCGACCACGGAGGAGATCAGCGTCAGGCTCAGGCCGAACAGCACCGAGATGCGAAAGCCGTAGATCAGGCGGGCCAGCACGTCGCGCCCCTGGTC
Organism: Xanthobacteraceae bacterium; assembly: GCA_035948495.1. Classification (GTDB taxonomy): domain Bacteria; phylum Pseudomonadota; class Alphaproteobacteria; order Rhizobiales; family Xanthobacteraceae; genus AP-16. Next base: position 3,549 of record DASZJC010000516.1, read on the forward strand.
GTCGGTGCCGAGCCAGTTCGATTCGAGGTCGCGGCACGCGTGCCCGCCGTACTTTTCCGCAACCGGCCGGCACTGCTCCTCGGTGAGCAGCCAGGTCGGCTTGGACGGGGCCGGGGTGGGCAGGTCGCGGTTGTAGGTGTCGTAGGAATAGCGGATCGCCGGCCACAGCATGTAGCCGCCCTTCTCGGCGATCAGCTTCTGCAGGTATGGGTCGCGATAGTCGGCCGCGGTTTCGAAGTCGCCGCCGAAAGCCGTCTCCGGATAGGTGACGAGGGCGGGGAAATAATACTTGCCGTCGTATTGGACCAGGAACGGCTGGTCGGAGGCGATGAAATTGGCGAACAGCGAGACGACGAACAGCACCGTGAAGAGCCAGAACGACCAGTAACCCCGCCGGTTGGCCTTGAAATTCTGCCAGCGCCGCCGGCCGAGCGGCGACAGATCGATCGCGTGGCTTTCCGGCACGACCGCCAGCCCGAGCGGCGCAACAGCCTTCGTTTCGGCGACCGCCGGGGAGGCTCGCGCGTCCACCTCACACCTCCCGCGTCGCGAAGTCGATGCGGGGATCGATCCAGGTGTAGGTGAGGTCGGAAATCAGGGTCAGCACCAGGCCGAGCAGCGAGAAAATGTAGAGATTCGCGAACACCACCGGGTAGTCGCGGTTGAGGATGCTCTCGAAGCTGAGAAGGCCGAGGCCGTCGAGCGAGAATATCGTCTCGATCAGCAGCGCCCCGGCGAAGAAGGCATGCACGAAGGCGCCGGGAAAGCCGGCGATGACGATCAGCATCGAATTGCGGAAAACGTGACCGTACAGCACCTTGCGCTCGGTGCAACCCTTGGCGCGCGCGGTGAGCACGTATTGCTTGCGGATTTCGTCGAGGAACGAATTCTTGGTGAGCAGGGTGAGGGTGGCGAAGGCGCCGAGCGCCAGCGACAGGATCGGCAGCACCAGGTGCCAGAAATAATCGAGAATTTTTCCCCACCACGGCAGCATCTGCCAGTCGTCCGACGTGAGGCCGCGCAGCGGAAAGATATTGAAGAACGAGCCGCCGGCGAACAGGACGATCAGCAGGATCGCGAACAGAAAGCCGGGAATGGCGTAGCCGACGATGATCACGCTCGAGGTCCACACGTCGAAGCGCGAGCCGTCGCGCACGGCCTTGCGGACGCCGAGCGGAATCGAGATCAGGTAGCTCAACAGCATCATCCACAGGCCGAGCGACATCGAGACCGGCAGCTTCTGCTTGACCAGATCGATCACCTGCGTGTCGCGAAAATAGCTCTTGCCGAAATCGAAGCGGAGATAATTCCACACCATCAGCAGGAAACGCTGATAGGCCGGCTTGTCGAAGCCGAATTGCTTTTCGAGACTCTTGATGAATTCGGGGTCGAGGCCGCGGGCGCCGCGGTATTTCGACGTCACCGCATCCGCCCCGGCGCCTGCCTGCATCTGCCCGCGCGCGCCGAAGTCGCCGCCGGGCGCGCCGGAAATGCGCGAGGTCGCTCCGGTGTCCGCGCCGGTGAGCTGCGCGATCACCTTTTCCACCGGTCCGCCGGGCGCGAACTGCACCACCACGAACGTCACCAGCATGATCCCGAACAGCGTCGGGATCATGAACAGAATGCGCCGGATGATGTAGGCCGCCATGCCGTCCGTTCGTCGGGAGTGGGAAAGCTCGTCGGTAGGACCTAGCCCGGCCGTTCCGTCTTGGCCGCGCGGCCGGGGTCGTACCACCATGTCTCGGGAATCGCGCGGTCGCCGCGATCATAGCGCGGATATGTCGCGGGCGGCGGGCGGTCGAACACGTCCCAGTATGCCAGCCGGTGCTTGTCGTTGTACCACTGCGGAATCCAGTAGCGCCCGGACCGCACGACCCGGTCGAGCGCCCGGCACGCGGTGCTCAGCGCGCCCCGGTCCGGCGCCGCGATCACCTTGTCGATCAGCGTGTCGACGACCGGATCGGCGATGCCGGCGAGGTTCTGCGACCCCTTCTCGGCGGCGGCCCGCGACGACAGAAACACGCGCAGCGAATCGCCCGGCGTCGACTCGAATGCCAAGCGTTCCACGGTGACGTCAAAGTCATAATCGTCGGCGCGCGCGCGGAATTGCACCGCGTCGACCAGGCGCACGGTCGCATCGATGCCCAGGATCGCAAGATTCTTGACCAAAGCGGCGTGGTGCGGCTCGAAGGTCGGATCGTCGATCAGGAACTCTATGGTGACGGGCTCGCCGCGCGGATCGACGAGCTTGTGGTCTTTGACCGTGTAGCCGGCCTCGTGCACGATGCGCGTCGCGGTACGCAGCAGGGCGCGATCCTGGCCCGACCCGTCCGACACCGGCGGCAGGAACGGATCGCCGAACACCTCGTCGGGTACCTTGCCGCGGAACGGCTCGAGCAGAGCGAGTTCGTCCGGGCCGGGCTTGCCGACCGCCATCATGTCGGAATTCTCGAAGATCGAGCGGGTGCGCTTGTAGGCCCCGTACATGAGGTTCTTGTTCACCCACTCGAAGTCGAAGGCGTAGTTGAGGGCGTCGCGCAGCCGCCGGTCCTTGAACTTGTCCCGCCGCGTGTTGAAGAACCAGCCCTGGGCGCCGGCCGGCCGTTGGTCGGGAAGCTCTTCACGCTTGACCCGCCCGTCGCGCACCGCCGGAAAGTCGTAGCGCGTCGCCCACACCCGCGCGGTGAATTCCTCGCGGAACAGATAGTTCCTGGCGGTGAAGGCCTGAAACCCGGCCTCGCGATCGCGATAGAATTCGTAGCGCAGGACGTCGAAATTGTTCTGCCCGCGCGATACCGGCAGCTCCGCGCCCCACCAGTCCGTGACCCGCTGGTATTCGATGTAGCGGCCCGCGTCGAAGCGGCCGACCTTGTAGGCCCCGGACCCCAGCGGCACGTCGAGCGTCGATTCTTCGAATGAATGGGCGGAGTAATAGGCACGCGAGAATATCGGCAGCCACTCCGCCACGTACAGCGGAGTGTCGCGCGGCCGGTTCTCGGCGAAACGGGCGACCAGCGTCGCGTCGTCGGCCGCCTCGGCGCCGTCGAACTCCTGCAGCTGTTGGCGGATTTGCTGATGACCCTTCGCTTTCAGGAGATTGAGCGAAAAAGCGACGTCGTGCGCGGTGAGCGGCGTGCCGTCGTGAAAGCGCGCCTGCGGGCGCAAGAGGAAGCGATAGACCCGGCCGTCGGCGGAGACGCGCACGGCGCGCGCCGCCAGTCCGTAGACCGCGTCGGGCTCGTCCCAGGCGCGCTTCATCAAGGTCGCGAAGGTGCGCTCGATGCCGAGCGCGGCGTCGCCGCGCAGGATGAAGCCGTTGAGCGAATCGAAGGTGAGGAAATTCTGATTGTAATAGCGCACCGCGCCGACCTGGGAAAACGTCCCGCCCTTGCGCGCTTGCGGGTCGACGTATTCGAAGTTGCGGAAGTCGGCCGGATACTTGAGGTCGCCGAACGCGGAGAGGCCGTGGCGCTCGACCTCGCCGGAATCGGGCGCGGCAACGGCGAACCCGGGAAGCGCGGCGGCAAGCGCGCCGGTCGCGGCGACGAGGGTTTCCCGGCGGGTCAGGCCCGCCGCCCGGCCAATCGCCGCAGGCATTCTCGTCACTGGCGCGATCCGACCTTCGTCGCGCGCTCGGCATCCCACCACCAGACCGTGGGGAAGCCGGACAGGCCGTAGCGCGGCAGAACCTGCGGCCTGCCGAAACGATCCCAGCGTGCCGCCCGGTCCTTCCACAGGTAATAGAGCGGGACCACGTAGTGGTTCCACAACAGCACCCGGTCGAGCGCGCGGGTGGTGGCAACCAGTTCCTCGCGGCTCTTGGCGAAGATGATGCGCTCGATCAGGGCGTCCACCGCCTCATTCTTGATGCCGGCGTAGTTCTGCGAGCCGGGCGTGTCGGCCGCGCGCGAGCTCCAGTAATCCCGCTGCTCGTTGCCGGGAGAGAGCGACTGCGCCCACAGGTTGAAGATGACATCGAAGTCGAATTGGCGCAGGCGGTTTTCGTATTGCGCGAGGTCGACCGAGCGCAGCGAGATGTCGACGCCGAGGCGCTCCAGGTACGACGATCGGTAGAACAGCCCGATCCGCTCGTAGCTCGGATCCTCGGCGTTGAGCAGAATCTCGACGGTGAACGGCTCGCCGGTCTTGACGTCGACAAGCTTGGTGTTGCGCGGCTCGTAACCCGCCTCCCGCAACAGCCGCAGGGCCTCGCGCAGGTTCGCGCGCACCGCCTCGGGATTGCCGCCGACCGGGTTGAAGTACGGCTTGGTCAAAGCTTCCGGCGGGACCTTGTCGCGCACGGTTTCCAGGATCTCGAGCTCGAGTCCGGTCGGCAGACCGGAGGGAGCCGACGCGATGGCAAAGCTCGCCGGTTCCTGCGGATCGGGCCGCCAATTCCACGCCAGCTCGGTGCCGTCGAAATAGCTGCCGATCCGCCGGTACTGGCTGTAGAACATCTGCTTGTTCATTTCCTCGAAGTCATAAGCGAAATTGAAGGCGCGGCGCACGCGCGGGTCCTTGAATTTGTCGCGCCGTGAGTTGAAAACGAAGCCCTGCAGGATCCCGATGTTGCGGATGGGGAATTCCTCGAGCACCACGCGTTTTTCCCTGACCGCAGGAAAATCATAGGCGGTCACCCAATTCTTGGCGGTGTTCTCGCGGCGCCAATCGAACTGATCGGCCTTGAACGCCTCGAGCGCAACCGTGGCGTCGCGAAAATATTCGTACCGTATTTCGTCGAAGTTGTTTTGCCCGACATTGACGTTGAGGTCGCTCGCCCAGGCGTCCTTGACACGCCCCAATATGAGGGTTCGCCCGGCCACGAAATCCTTGATGCGATAGGGGCCGCTGCCGAGCGGCGGCTCCAGCGTCGTTGCCGTGACGTCGCGCTTGTTGCCCGACTTGTCGCTGCCCTCCCACCAATGCTTGGGCAGAACCTGCAGCTGCCCCACGATCTGCGGCAGCTCGCGATTGCCCGGCCCGTCGAACCGGAACGTGATCTCGCGCTCGCCGGTCCTCTCGACCTTGGTCACGTGACGGTAGTACGCGGACGTCTGCGGGTTGTTGGTCTTGAACGCGTCGAACGAGAAGATCACGTCTTCCGGCGTGATCGGAGCGCCGTCGTGCCACCGCGCTTCGCGCCGCAACTGATAGGTCGCCGACGAAAAATCCGCTGGATAGCTCACCCGTTCGGCGATCAGGCCGTATTCGCTCGCATCCTCGTCGAGCGCCGGCGTCATCAGCGTCTCGAAAATCAGCCCCACGCCGCCGGCGATGTTGCCCTTCAAGCCGGCGACGACGGGATTGAAATTGTCGTAGGTGCCATAGGTGCCGAGGCGCACGACGCCGGCTTTCGGCGCGGCCGGGTCGACGTAATCGAAGTGCTTGAACCCGGACTGGTAGCGCAGGTTGCCGAACAGCGAGGTTCCGTGCCGCCAGGTTTGCTCCTGGGCGCGTGCCGGGCCGCTCGATGATGCCTGACCGAGGACGCCGAAGGCCGGCGCGAGAAGAGAGAGTCCGGCGGTTTTGACGACGGTTCGGCGGGTCGGCTTCACCTCGTGCTCCTGAGCGAGTGGAATAACGCCGTGGAATTACGCCGCGGCCGGCAGGATTCCCAAGGGATTATGTCGCAATTTGGGGCCGCCGCTACCCGCCGCGACGACAATCCCGCGTGAGCGAGGTGCGACGAGACGAAGCGGCGTCCGGATGGCCCCGGGGAATGCCGCGGTTGTTATTGCGTCTTTTGCCCGGGCGCAGTGTTTTCCGCCGCCTTGGGCAACGGCGCCGGATTGTCCGAGAGGGTGTTCAAATAGGCGATGACGTCCGCCCGTTCGCTCGCCCTGGGTAATCCGACGAAGGTCATCTTTGTGCCGGGCGCGAACGTGCGCGGACTGGTCAGGAACGCATTGAGGTCGTCGATCGTCCAGTTGCCGCCCTTGCCCTTGACCGCGTCCGAGTAGGTAAACCCCGCCTCCGATCCCTTCGGCCGGTTGACGATGCCCCACAGGTTGGGGCCGATCCGGTTGGGGCCGCCCTTGGTGAAGGTGTGGCAGGCCATGCATTTCTTGGCGGATTGCTCGCCCTTGTCGACCGAGGCGGAGGCCAGCAGCTTCTCGATCGGCTCGGCCGGCGCGGCCGCCTCCGGCTGCGCCGCTTCGGCCGGGTGTTCGACGACCGCCACTTCGTAGCCGGGCTTCTCCGGCTTCACCGGCGCGAACATCGCGCCCGCCGCGATGTTGAGCGCAAGCGTCACCAGACAAGTGCCCAGGATCGCGCCGAGGATTTTATTGACTTCAAACGAGTCCATCGCGCAGGGGCTCCGGAACCGGCGGAGGGTGGAATCGAAAGGACCGGGCGCGTGCCCAGCGGCGCCCCACATACCCGGTTTGCCTCGCCGATGGCAACCCGTATAAGCACCGCAAACTTTCGACTTTTCGCGTGCGGCAGAAGCGGGGCCCGATGGCCGAAGGCGACGTCCTGGTCCTGATTCCCGCCCGCATGGCGTCGAGCCGGCTGCCCGGCAAGGCGCTCGCCGACATCGCCGGCAAGCCGATGATCGTCCACATGCTGGCGCTTGCCCAAGCCGCCGCGATCGGCCGCGTCGCGGTCGCGACGGATTCCCCCGAGGTCGTGGCCGCCGTCGAAGCGGCCGGCGGGCAGGCGGTGATGACCCGGGCGGATCATGCTTCCGGCTCCGACCGCATCCACGAGGCGATGCGGATCGTCGATCCCGCCGGGCGCGCCGGGATCATCCTCAACCTGCAGGGCGACATGCCGACCTTGACGCAGGCGGACTTGCGCGCGGCGCTCGGTCCGCTTGCCGACCCGGCGGTCGACATCGCGACCATCGCGGCGGAAATCCGCGACGAGGCCGGGCGCACCAACCCGCACATGGTCAAGGTGGTCGGCTCGATGCTCGCGCCGGGCCGGCTGCGCGCGCTCTACTTCACCCGCGCGACCGCCCCGTGGGGCGAGGGGCCGCTGTTTCACCACTTCGGTCTCTACGCTTATCGCCGCGCGGCGCTGGAGCGGTTCGTGGCGCTTCCCCCCTCCCCGCTTGAGCGGCGCGAGCGGCTCGAGCAGTTGCGCGCGTTGGAGGCCGGCATGCGGATCGACGTGACGATCGTCGCGGCGGAACCGCTCGACGTCAACACCGCGGCGGACCTCGAGCGCGTGCGCGATCTCTTCGAGACGAGATCGTGAATGTTGACTCCAGCCGCAGCGAGCGCGTAACCGGACCGATCATGAGCAGAGCGAAGAAGATTGTCTATCAGGGCGAGCCGGGGGCGAATTCCCACCTCGCCTGCCGCAAAGCCTACCGCGCTTATGATTCCGTGCCGTGTCCGACGTTCGAGGACGCGTTCGCCGCGGTGCGCTCCGGTCGGGCCGACCTCGCGATGATCCCGATCGAAAACTCGGTCGCCGGTCGCGTCGCCGACATCCATCACCTCATGCCGACCTCGGGCCTTCACATCATCGCCGAGTATTTCCTGCCGGTCCGGCATCAGTTGCTGGCTCCCAAGGGAGCCACGTTACGAACCATAACGTCGGTCGAGAGCCACGTGATGGCGCTCGGGCAATGCCGCAAGATCATCCGTAAGCTGAATTTGAAGCCCGTCGTCGCTGCCGACACGGCGGGGTCGGCGCGCGAGGTCGCCGAGCGCGGCGATCCGACATGCGCGGCCATCGCCTCGCAGCTCGCGGCCAGAACGTACAGATTGAGCATCCTCAAGAAGAACATCGAGGACGAAAAGCACAACACCACGCGCTTCATCGTGCTCTCGCGCAAGGCCAGGTGGGCGGCGCCGCGCCCGAGGAAAGTCATCACTACCTTCGTGTTCCAGGTGCGCAATATACCGGCTGCGCTTTATAAGGCGCTCGGTGGATTTGCCACCAACGGCGTCAACATGACCAAGCTCGAAAGCTACATGGTCGGCGGCAACTTCTTCGCCACCCAGTTCTATGCCGACGTCGAGGGACATCCGACGGATCGCGGGCTCGAACTCGCGCTCGAAGAGCTCGCATTCGTCTCCCAGCCCAAATCGTTGAAGATCCTCGGGGTCTACGCAGCACACCGGTTCCGCGCCACGTTCGCGAAAGGGAGTTGAGGGGCGCCGTTCGGTCCCTCACGCCCCGGCGGTCGTGCGCTCGCGCGCGTAGCGTTCGGCAAAACGCGGCGACGACTGGCGCAGCCGTTCGAGATCGATGCGTCCCGACCGCGTCACGTAGCTCATGGCGAAGTCGAGCGGCGCCAGCGCCATGTGGTCGGTGAAGCGCTCGTACCAGGCGCCGCTGGCGTTGGCCGCCTCGACCAGCTTCTCGACGATCGGCCGGCGCGCCGCTTCGAACGCGCGCAACGCCGCCGCGACGTCGCCGGGATGGGCGGCGAGCGCCCGGTCGAGCGCGATCGCGTCCTCCATGGCCAGCCGCGTGCCCGACCCGATGGAAAAATGCGCCGTGTGAAGGGCGTCGCCGATCAGGACGTAGCGATCGTGCCACCAGCGCGCGTTGCGCACGATCGGGAACTGGCGCCAGACCGAATGGTTCGAGACCAGCGGATGGCCGTCGAGGTCGGCGGCGAACACGCGCGCGCACGCGGCGGCGGATTCTGCTTCGCTCATGCGGTCGAAGCCGGCGCGGTGGAACGTTCCTTCGGTCACTTCGACGATGAACGTGCTCATCGCGGGCGCATAGCGATAATGGTGGGCGTTGAAGTCCCCGAGGTCGTTGCGCCGAAACGTCTGGGTCAACGTTTCGAACGGCTTGGCGATGCCGAACCAGGCGAAGCGGTTGCTCAGGTACGTCGTCGTCGCCCCGAATTCCGCCGCATGGGTGCGCCGCACCAGCGAGTTCACGCCGTCCGCGCCTACGACCAGATCGGCGTCAGCGACCTCGCCGAGGTCGGTCACCGCGCGCAGGTAGCCCGGCGCGACGCCCACCGATCGGGCCCGCGCCTGGAGAATCTGCAGGAGCTTGAGCCGACCGACCCCCGCGAAGCCGACGCCGTCGATGCGGACGCGTTCGCCGCGATGAACGAGGGTGATATCGGTCCAGGATTGAACATGCGGCGCGATCGCCGCGAAGGTTTCCGGATCGTCCTCGTTGAGGAACTCGAGCGCACGATCGGAGAATACGACGCCGAAGCCGAAGGTGGCGTCGGCACGGTTCTGCTCGAACACCCGCACGTCGGCGCCGAGATCGCGGCGCTTGATGAGATAGGCGAGATAGAGCCCGGCGGGCCCGGCGCCCAGGATCGCGACACGCATGCGGTCCGCAACCTTGTGAGGCACGGATGATAGGCAGTTCGAGCGCCGGACGCGAGATCAGAGCGTCTGGTTGTACTCGCCCACCTCCTTGTGCGTGCGCAGGACGGCGTCGAGGGCCTTGAACATTTCGCGCATGCGCGCGTCGGACACCGGACTCTCGACCACGACCACCAGCTCCGGCTTGTTCGAGGAGGCGCGCACCAGTCCCCAGGTGCCGTCCGCGGTGGTGACGCGCACACCGTTGACGGTGACGAGGTCGCGGATCGGCTGCCCGGCGACGGTCTCGCCCTTGTCGCGGGCGGCCGTGAAATGCTTCACCACGTCCTCGACCACGGCGTATTTGGTCTCGTCGGCGCAATGCGGCGACATGGTGGGCGACTGCCAGGTCCTGGGCAGCGCGTTCTTCAGGTCGGCCATGCTGCGTCCCGGGTTGCGGTCTAGCATGTCGCACACCGCGAGCGCAGAGATGAGGCCGTCGTCATAACCACGCCCGAGCGGCTTGTTGAAAAAGAAATGGCCGGACTTCTCGAACCCGGCGAGCGCGCCGATCTCGCTCACCCGGCGCTTCATGTAGGAGTGCCCGGTCTTCCAATAATCCGTCTTGGCGCCGTTCTTGATCAGCACCGGGTCGGTCGCGAACAGGCCGGTTGACTTCACGTCGGCCACGAACGTCGCGCCGGGATGGAGCGCCGACATGTCGCGCGCCAGCATGACGCCGACCTTGTCGGCGAAGATCTCCTCGCCCTCGTTGTCGACCACGCCGCAGCGGTCGCCATCGCCGTCGAACGCCAGCCCCACGTCCGCCTTGGCGCGCCGCACCTCGTCGCGCACGGCGTGCAGCATCTTCATGTCCTCGGGATTCGGATTGTATTTCGGGAAGGTGTAGTCGAGGTCGCAATCGAGCGGCACCACCTCGCAGCCGACCGCTTCGAGCGCCTTGGGGGCGAACGCGCCGGAGGTGCCGTTGCCGCAGGCGGCGACCACCTTGAGGCGGCGCTTGAGCTTCGGCCGGCGGGCGAGATCGGCCATGTAGCGCGCGGGGAAATCCTCGACGAACCGATAGTCGCCGCCACCCTTCAGGTCGAAGCGGGCGGCGAGCACGATGTCCTTGAGCCGGCCGATCTCGTCGGGCCCGAACGTGAGCGGGCGATCGGCGCCCATCTTGACGCCGGTCCAGCCGTTGTCGTTGTGCGACGCCGTCACCATGGCGACGCAGGGCACGTCGAGCTCGAACTGCGCGAAGTACGCCATGGGCGAGAGCGCAAGGCCGATGTCACGCACCTTGCAGCCGGCCGCCATCAGGCCGGAGACCAGCGCCATCTTCACGGCGGCCGAATAGGCGCGGAAGTCGTGCCCGGTCACGATCTCCGGCCGCACGCCGAGCTGATGGATGAGGGTGCCGAGCCCCATGCCGAGCGCCTGCACGCCCATCAGGTTGATCTCGCGGTCGAGCAGCCAGCGCGCGTCGTACTCGCGAAAGCCGGTCGGCTTGACCATCGGGCTGGATTCGAACGCGTACGTGTTGGGCTTGAGCGCGGGGCTGGGCGTGGGAAACATCGGAACCTCGGGGCCGGGAACCGGCCTGCCGCGAAACAACGCGCAACGCATGAACAGTTTCGCTGGCCGCCCGGAAGCACATAGCCGATGCGTTCGGCGGGGGAAAGCC
>DASZJC010000517.1:0-4150 GCA_035948495.1 Xanthobacteraceae bacterium
GACGAGAGTGGGCGCGAAGTCGTGCTGTTCGCCGACACGTTCCACCGCTATTTCGAGCGCGAGACCATCGACGCGGCGCTGGCGGTGCTCGGCACCGGCGGCTACCGGGTGCACGTGGCAACGCCGGTGGACGGCGGGCGCCCGCTGTGCTGCGGGCGCACGTTCCTCGCCATCGGCAAGGTCGACGAAGCACGCCGCGAGGCCGAGCGCGTGCTCGCTGCGGTCGCGCCGTTCGTTGGGCGCGGCGTGCCGGTCGTCGGGCTCGAGCCGAGTTGCCTGTTCGGCTTCCGCGACGAAATCCCGGCGATCGTCAAAGGCGAGCGGGCGCGTCGGCTCGCCGCCCACGCGCTCATGTTCGAGGAGTTCTTGGCGTGCGAAGCGGAAGCCGGCCGCCTCAAGCTTCCGCTCGCGCCGATTGCGGCGCGCGCGCTGCTGCACGGCCATTGCCACCAGAAATCCTTCGACGCGCTCGGCGCGACCGAGACGGTGCTGCGGCTCGTTCCCGGCCTGAAAGTGGAGACGGTCGAGTCGAGCTGTTGCGGCATGGCCGGGGCGTTCGGCTATGCGGCCGAGACGATCGAGGCGTCGCTCGCCATGGGCGAACTGTCGCTGCTGCCGGCGGTGCGCAAGGCCGACCCCGACACGCTGATCGTCGCCGACGGCACGTCGTGCCGGCACCAGATCGGCGACGGCACTGGCCGCGAGGCGCTGCATGTGGCGCGGGTGCTGGCGCGGAGTGTGAAGGCTCACGCACACGCGGCCGACGCCCGCGCGCATCCGGGGAACACCGAAGGGCGCGCCATCTCATAGCAGGCGAGCAGGCGCGCCGACGCGATAGAGGCGCAGCGTGAGCAGCACGCCGACGACCGCGGTGCCGAACGCCATGCCCCACCACAGGCCCGGCGCGCCGTAGCCGAGCGGAAAGGCCAGCACCCAGCTGCCGGCGAACCCGAGGCCCCAGTAGCCGAGGCCGGCGAGCAGCATCGGGACCGCGGTGTCCTTGTAGCCGCGCAGCGCGCCGGCCGCGACCGCCTGCATGCCGTCGAACACCTGAAACAGCGCGGCGATCGCGAACAGGCGCACCGCGATGGCGACGACCGCGCCGTTCTCGGGAGCTGCGACGTCGATATAGACCGCGATGATGGCGCGCGGCGCGACCCACAGCACGATCGAGGCCGCCAGCATGAAACAAATGCCGAGCGCGAGCGCGACCACGGCGGCGCGCCATGCGGCGTCGTTGCGCCCGGAGCCGCGCTCGTAGGCGATGCGTACCGTCGCCGCCTGGGCGATGCCGAACGGCACCATGAAGGTGAAGCCGATGCAGTTGCCGACGATCTGGTTGGCGGCGAGCGCCTCGGCGCCGATCAGCCCCATGAGCACGCCGGTGCCGACGAAGGAGCCGATCTCGAGCAGAACAATGCCGCCGATCGGCAGGCCGAGGCGAAGGATGGCCGCCATGTCGCTCGCGCGCCAGGCAAGGACGCCGCGCAACACCCGCGCCGCCGCCAAGCCGGGGGCCACCAGAATATAACAGGCGAGCGTGCCGAACATGATCCAAACGTTGGTCGCGCTGGCATAGCCGGCGCCGGCGATGCCGAGCGCGGGCGCGCCGAGATGGCCGTAGATCAGCACCCAGTTGAGCCCGGCATTGACGATGACGCCGCCGAACAGCACCAGCATGACCGGGCGCGTGCGCGCCTGGGCGGCGAGGAAGCTGCGCAAGGCGGCGAACGCGAGCATGGCGGGCGCGCCCCACACGATCGCGCGCTGGAAGCGGCGGATCTCGGCGGCGAGCGCCGCGTCGTAGCCGAAGCGCAACAGCAGGGCGTCGAACGTCATGATGATCGCGACGAACGGCAGCGCGAACAGCAGCGCCAGCGCCAGCCCCTGGCCGGCGATGCGGGCGGCCCCCGCGCGATCGCCGGCGCCGAGCGCATGGGCGGCGAGGGGGGCCAGCGCCGAGACGATGCCCTGCAGCGTGATCCCGATGGTGACGTAGAGGCTCGCCCCGAGCCCGGCGGCGGCGAGCGGCACGGCGCCCAGGCGTCCCACCATGACGGTGTTGGTGAAGCCGATCGCCATCTGGGCGAGGTTCGCGGCGGCGAGCGGCGTCGCGATCGCGAGCGTCGCGCGCAGTTCCGTGCCGACGGCGGAGGTGGAATGCATGGGCTGGCGCATCTACTGACTCGTCATGCCCCGCGCAGGCGGGGCATCCAGTAATCACAGGCGTCCGAGTTTACTGGATCGCCCGCCTGCGCGGGCGATGACGAGGCAGCAAGCGCGGCTCTACCGCACGAACGTCTTGCCGGTGATGCGCTCGAGGTTTTTGTAATAGATCTTGTCGCGGGCTTCCTTGGAGAGATCGAGCGCGTCGAGAATCTTGATCGTCTCGCGAATGTAGCCCGTGCCCTTTTCCGGATCGAACGGGCAGTCGGACGCGAACACCACGTGGTCGAGCGGAAAGAACGCGAGCCCGCACACTGTCGCGGCATGCGAGCCGAACACGGCGGTGTCGCAATAGAAGTCCTGCTTGAAATAGTCGAGCGGGCGCTTCTTGAGGCTGCGGCGCAGCGCGCCCAAATCCTCGTCCGAGGTGCGCGCGCCGATCTGGTCCTGGCCGGGCCCGATGCGGCCTTCGAGCATCGGCACGATCCCGCCGAAATGGTGGGTGATGAGCTTTAGGTCCGGGTATTTGTCCATCATCTTCGAGAACACCATGCGGGCCATGAAGGCGGCGGTTTCGTACGACCAGCCGAACGTCCACCAGATTTCGTAGAGCGAGCGCTTCTCTTCCAGATAGTCGGGATGGTTGGCGGCGCGCGCCGGATGCACCCACACCGGCTTGCCGAGCTTGGCCATGGCCGCGAAGAACGGCTCGAACTCCGGCCGGTCGAGCGGCTTGCCGTTGACGTTGGTGTAGATCTGCACGCCGGCGGCGCCGAGCTGGTTGATGGCGCGCTCCGCTTCGCGCACGCCGGCGTCGGGCGCGAGCAGCGCCGCCTGGGCGACGAAGCCGGGGAACCGGTCCGGGTGTTTGGCGACGATCTCGGCAAAGCCGTCGTTCATCAGGCGGATCAGGTCCTCGAGCTGCTCGGGCTTGTACATGCGCTCGGGCGGCGGCATCGGGTAGGAGAGGATCTGCGCGTAGTCGTCGAACATGTCGACGATCCTCAGGCGCTCGTCGAGATCATGGATGCATGGGACCTCGCGCACCCGCTTGCCGATGTCCTTGTGGTCGCCCTCCAGCATTTTGGCGAAGTATTTCTCCGGGATGAAATGGGTGTACGCGTCGATGCGCATGGAAGCTCTCCGGCTGCGGGGGCTGCGGGGATATTGGACAAGGCGGTAGCCGCGCTATATGCCCGTAATAAAGTCTGCCACGCAAGGCGGACAAAAACGGGAGAAGCGCGCCATGGCCGCCGGGTCGACGGGTCCCACCGGGGGACGCTGGTATGTATTGGTGCTGATCAGCCTGATGTATCTCATCACCTACCTCGATCGCGTCAACATCTCGGCCGCGGCGCCGGTGATCAGCAAGGAGTTCGGCTTCGACAAGATCACCATGGGGGCGATCTTCAGCGCCTTCGTGTGGGCCTACGCGCTGTTCCAGGTGCCGGGCGGATGGATGGGCGACCGCTTCGGCCCGCGCTCGATGCTCACCATCATCGTCACCTATTGGTCGGCGATGACCGCCGTGACCGCGGCGGCGACCGGCGCGGTCTCGTTCGTGATCGTGCGCTTTCTGTTCGGCGTCGGCGAAGCGGGCGCATTTCCTGTCGCAACGCGGGCCATGCAGTTATGGTACGCGCCGAGCGAGCGCGGCTTCGTCCAGGGCATCACCCATAGTGCGAGCCGCCTGGGCGCGGCGATCGCGCCGCCCATCGTCGTCGCCATCATGACCGCGTTCGGCTGGCGCGAGGTGTTCTACATCTGCGGCGCGGTCGGCCTCGTCTGGGCCGCGATCTGGTACGTCTTTTACCGCAACTTGCCGGAAGAGCACGCGCTGGTGAACCGCGGTGAGCTAGAAACCATTCGCGGGACCGACGCGCAGGGCAACGTCAATCCGCCGAAAATCGAGGCGCGCGCCAGCGTGCCGTGGAAAACCCTGCTGCGCTCACCCAACATGTGGGCGATCATGTGCGCCTACTTC
>DASZJC010000518.1:0-3407 GCA_035948495.1 Xanthobacteraceae bacterium
GAAAATTCCGCCCGAATTCCTCGAGGTGAAATCCGAGCTGACGGTCACGCCCGATGCCGTCGAAGAGGCGTTCACCAAGGCCAATCCCGGCCTGAGCCGCGGCGCGATCGCGGTCGGCTGCGATAACAAGCGGCTGCGCGAAATCCGCATCTGCATGACCCGCGAGCTCGGCTTCCGCGACTGCGCGGAGGTCGAACAGCGCTCGTGCCGGCGCGACAAGCTGGTCATGCCGCCGGTGCGCGGCAGCTGACCACGTACGTTCCGGCCCCGCGGGCGGGATGACTTTTTCTTCGAATCGTCATCCCGCTCTACCTTCTTGTTGGCGCATGATCTTTTCCGGAAGCCGGAACCCACCAGCTTGCGTCGGCCGCACGAAACGTTCGGCCCGGGTGGCTCTTATTGGAATATGATCCCGCAATGCCCCGGCTCGATCCGGCGCAGGTCTCGGCTTTTGGAAAAAAATCCGGCTTCGAGCGCAGCGCCGATCCGACGAGCGATCAATTGCCCGGCCTCAGCTCCGCCTCGACGCTGTCCACGTAGGTTTTGAGATAGCGCACCGCGGCGTCGTCATCGACCCGCGCCAACGCCCGGCGGCCGGTGAGCGCCGCCTTGTTGACTTCGACGTAGAATGCCTGCAGCGGGCGATCGAGCCCGGCCGGCCGGTATCCGTCGAAATGCGGATGTCCGCAGGCGTAGACGACGGCTGCCATCGCGATGCTGCGCCACATCGGCTGTCCGATCTTTGCTGACGGGCATGACCGCCCCACCCGAAGCCGCCACCCTAGCGGGGATGTCTGAATTGCCGGGTAAGCATTTGCCGATAATTTTATCCGTCCTCGGGGGTAGCCGCCGGCGCCCTCGCCGGATCAGGCCGCGCGGCATTCGCCATGAACTATCGCCACGCCTATCACGCCGGGAATTTCGCCGAGGTCGTCAAGCACGTGACGCTCGCCCGCGTCGTCGCGCATCTGCGCGAAAAACCGGCGCCGTTCCGCATCCTCGATACCCATGCGGGCGCCGGGCTGACCGATCTTGCCGGGCCGGAGGCAAGCCGGACCGGGGAATGGCGCGACGGCATCGGCCGCCTGCGCGCCGCGTCCCTCGAGCCCCGCGTCCGCGCGCTGCTGGCGCCCTATCTCGACGCGGTCGAGGCCGGCAACCCGGGTGGGAGGCTTGCCGCCTATCCGGGCTCGCCCATGCTGGCCCGCTCCTGGCTGCGTCCCCAGGATCGGCTCATCGCGTGCGAACTCGAGCCCGGGGCGGCGGCCGCGCTCGCCCGCCGCATGCGCGGCGACCCCAGAGTTAAAGTCGTGGCGATCGACGGCTGGACCGCGCTTTCCGCCTATCTGCCGCCCAAGGAACGCCGCGGCGCCGTCCTGATCGACCCGCCGTTCGAGCAGCCGGGCGAGTTCGAGCGCCTCTTCGAAGGCCTTGCCGGCGCCCACCGCAAATGGGCAACCGGCACCTATCTCGCCTGGTATCCCATCAAGGACCGGCGCGACTGCGATGCCTTCTGCCGCAAGCTCGCCCGCACCCGCATCCCGAAAATGCTGCGCGCCGAGCTGACGATCGCGCCCGGCCGCACGGCGGCGCGCCTCGCCGGAACCGGCCTCATCGTGATCAATCCGCCCCGGACCCTCGAAGGCGAGCTTGCCGTCCTGCTTCCGGCGCTTGCCGCGGTGCTCGGCCGCGAGCGCCCGGGGACGTTCCAGCTCGACCGGTTGACCACCAAAAATTGACGGCATGGCCCGCTCGCCCCTTTCCAGTGCGGCGGCATTAGTTTACTTCTTGTAAGGCTGGCTTTGACGTTCCGCCTCTCGATGGGGGCCGGCGGAGGTGACTGACGCCCGCTGCGGCCGATGCCTTTCCCCGACTGCGAATGTCCGGCCGAGCCGCCGCGCCACACGGGCCGGCGGCGAGGAAAATTGGGGAAAGGAGTTTCCCAATGGCGATGACCGGCACGGTCAAGTTCTTCAACAGCGAGCGGGGCTACGGCTTCATCAAGCCCGACGACGGGGGGCGCGACGTGTTCGTGCACATCACGGCGGTCGAGCGGGCCGGGCTCAAGTCGCTCAATGAAGGGCAGCGCATCACCTTCGACGTGGAGCCCGACAAGAAGGGCAAAGGCCCCAAGGCGGTGAACCTGGTGGTCACCGGCTGAACGGCGTTCGCCGTTCGTCGATCGCGCTCCGCCGTCTGCACCTGCGCCGCGGGCGCATGCGGATTTTTTTCCGTCGAGCTTCCCGGTTTTGCGATGATCCTTCGCTCCTCCCCGGCGTCCCCGTTCGCCCGCAAGGTCCGCATCGCCGCGGCGCTCCTCGGGCTCGACCGCGACGTGACGATCGAGCCGGCCGATACGGTCGAGCCGTCCGACAGCCTGCGCCGACAAAACCCGCTGGGCAAAATTCCGGTGCTGATCCTCGACGACGGCACCGCGCTCTACGATTCGCCGGTGATCCTCGAATATCTCGATCATCGCGCCGGCGGCGGCCACATCATTCCGGCCGCGCCGGCCGCGCGTTTTGCGGCGCTGTGCCAGGAGGCCCTGTGCGACGGCATCCTCGATGCGGCGATCCTGCGGGTCTATGAAGGCCGCTGGCGGCCGCCGGAGCATCACGTGGCCAAGTGGGTCGAGCATCAGGCCGGCAAGATGACCCGGGCGCTCGCCGCCCTGGAAGCGGAGCCGCCCGGTCTCGACACGCCGCCCCACGTCGGGCAGATCACCGCCGCCTGCGCGCTCGGCTATCTCGATCTGCGGTTCGAAGGCATGTGGCGGCGCGATTACCCGCGCCTCGTCGCCTGGCTCGATCGCTTCGCGGCGGCGGTGCCCTCCTTCGCGGCAACCCGCGCGATCGGGTGAAAACAACCGGCGCCGTCAGAAGCGGAAGTTGGCGCCGAACCGCAGCACGTTCGACGTGATGTCGTGCGACAGGCCGGTGATCGCGTAGTTCTGCGCGCCGAGGTCGACGTAGAGATACTCGGCCTTGACCGTCCAGCGGGGCGTCAGCCCGACTTCGAGGCCGCCGCCGCCGGTCCAGCCGGTCGCGCTGTGGCTTTCCGATAATCCGCGCAACTCGGCCGTGCCGCTCCCGTAGGCGAGGCCGCCGGTGGCGTAGAACAGGATGTTGTTGACGGCGTAGCCGGCGCGTCCGCGCAACGTGCCGAACCACGGGTTGGAAAACTTGAAGGGGCCGGAACTGTCCGAGGCGCCGGAAAGCTGCAGGTCGGTCTCGCCGCCGAGCACGATATTTCCGGTTTGCCAGTTGAACCCGCCCTGAACGCCGCCGGCAAGGCCGGACGGCGAGAGACCCGTATCGCTCACCGAACCCCACTGGTAGCCGAGGTTGAGGCCGGCATAGAAGCCGGTCCAGTTGTAGGCGCCATAGGGCGCCGCCACATAAGGGCCG
>DASZJC010000519.1:0-2879 GCA_035948495.1 Xanthobacteraceae bacterium
CTTGGGATTGAGGGTCGATCGGCGCTTCACCGGCACGTAGATGTCCTTGATGGCAAACTTCTGCGTTTTCATCATGGGCGCCAGCCGGTCGGTGCCGAACCTCGGCGTATCCTACTCCCGCCGTGGCTCACAAGCCCATGGCTCCGGCGATCTCTTCGACCGCCAGCGCGGGCGAGAGCCGCCCCTCCGCGACGGCCTTCTCCAACGCCGGCAGGCGGGATTTCAGGGCGGGATCGCTCTTGAGTCGCGCGATCAGCCGCTCGTCAAGCATGCTCCACAGCCATTTGACCTGCTGGTCCTTGCGCCGCGCCGCAAGCTCGCCCGCGGCCGAGAGGCGCTCGCGATGGGCGAGCACCTGCGTCCACAGCTCGGCGACACCGGTGCCGGTGAGCGCCGAATAGGTGACGACCGGCGGCGCCCAGTTGGGCGAGCGGGGCGTGAGGATGTGGAGCGCCGCTGAATATTCGGCCGCCGCCGCGGTCGCCCGCTTGACGTTGTCGCCGTCCGCCTTGTTCACCGCGATCATGTCGGCAAGCTCGATCACGCCCTTCTTGAGCCCCTGCAGCTCGTCGCCGGCGCCCGCCAGCATCAGCAGCAGGAAAAAATCGGTCATGTCGGCGACCGCGGTTTCCGACTGGCCGATGCCGACCGTCTCGACCAGCACCACGTCGAAGCCGGCGGCCTCGGCGAGCAGCATGGTCTCGCGCGTCTTGGCGGCGACGCCGCCGAGCGTGCCCGAGGCGGGCGAGGGGCGGATGAAGGCGTGCGGGTCGTTCGCGAGCCGCGCCATGCGGGTCTTGTCGCCCAGGATCGAGCCGCCGCTGCGGCTCGACGACGGATCGACCGTGAGCACGGCGACGCGATGCCCCTGGTTGGTCAGGAACACGCCGAGCGCGTCGATCGTCGTCGATTTGCCGACCCCCGGCATGCCGGTGATGCCGACCCGGATCGCGTGGCCGGTGTGCGGCAGCAGTTCCTGCACCAGCCGGCGCGCGGACCGCTGGTGATCGGCGCGCTTGGACTCGATCAGCGTGATGGCGCGCGCCAGCACCGCCCGCTCGCCGGCGCGGATGCCGGCGGCAAGCTTCGCCACGTCGGGAGGGGCTTGAGAGGACTCGGGGCGCCGCGCCATGGACTTTTGACTAGACGATGCAGACACCGCCGTCACGGGGGACTTCGGCAAGGCAGGGCCAGGTCGCCGGCGTGAACCGATCGGCTCGTCGGTTTGCGTCAACGAAATTCTCCGGTCTCGTCATCGCAATGACCGGTCAGTGTCATCGGCCCCGAAAGCGTAGGATCAACAAACACCGCCGTCATCCTGAGGAGCCGGCCCGGGGTCCCCGCGGCGCTCGCGCCGCGGGGTGCCCCGTAGGCCGGCGTCTCGAAGGATGGCAGCAAACACCGGCGTGTACTCCATCCTTCGAGACGGCCGCGCGAAGATGCGCGGCCTCCTCAGGATGACGGTTGTGTTTGTGGCTCGGTGGCCGACGTATCCGTTTGTCGGCACGGAAGAAAATCGAGGCGCGCCGAAGCGGCGATAGCGGTGTTCGAGCAGCCCGACGCGGCTTGACAACCCATCGGAGATCGCTTCGGCTAGCCGTCCACGCCCCCCCGCGCACGGCGAGTACCGCACCATGAAACGGCAGTTGCACCTCAATCTGTTCATCCACGGCCGCGGGCATCACGAGGCGTCGTGGCGCCATCCGGCTTCCTCGCCGCTGCCGTTGACCGACATCCGCTACTACCAGGATCTGGCGCAGCGGGCCGAGGCCGCGCTGTTCGATTCGATTTTCCTTGCCGACCAGCTGGCGCTCGGCGGCGACGTGACGCAAGCGCCGCGCACCTGGCTCGAACCGATCACCGTGCTCGCTGCGCTCGCCGTGGCAACCAGCCGCGTGGGACTGATCGCCACCGCGTCGACCACCTACACCGAGCCCTTCAACCTCGCGCGGCAGTTTGCCTCGATCGATCACATCAGCAACGGCCGCGCCGCTTGGAACATCGTAACCTCGTGGCTCGCCACGGCGGCGGAGAATTACGGCGGGGCCGGGCAGGTCAGCCATGCCGATCGTTACAACCGCGGCGACGAATTCATGGCGGTGGTGAACGAGCTGTGGGACAGCTGGGCCGCCGATGCCGTGATCGACGACCGGGCGCGCGGCGTCTATGCGCGGGGCGAGCGCATCCGGCCGATCAATCACCGCGGCGATCTCTATGCCGTGGCCGGGCCCCTCAACATGCCGCGCTGTCCGCAGGGCCGCCCGGTGCTGGTGCAGGCGGGTTCCTCCGACACCGGCCGCCGTTTCGCGGCGCGCTACGCCGAAGCGGTGTTCACCGCCCACATGGCAAAGGCGACGGCGCAGGAATTTTACGCCGATCTGAAAAAGCTGGCGGCGGCGGAAGGGCGCAATCCCGCGCAGGTCCTGATCCTGCCGGGCTTGAGCGCGATGATCGGCTCGACCGAGGCCGAGGCGCAGCGCCTGGCGCGCGAAGCCAACGACCTGACCGACCCGGAGGTCGGGCGCAAGCGATTGTCCGGCCGCTTCGGCGGTCACGATTTCTCTCGACTGCCGCTCGACCGGCCGCTGGTGCCGGAGGATTTTCCCGACCCGAGCTCGGTCGAGGCGGCGCGCAGCCGCACCGAGGTGATCCTCAACCTGGTGCGGCGCGACAAGCCGACTTTGCGGCAACTGCTGGGCTACCTCGCCGGCGCGCGCGGACATTACGTCATGGCGGGCACGCCGGAGCAGGTCGCCGAGCTCATCGAGGATTGGTTCAACGACGGCGCGGCAGACGGGTTCAACGTCATGCCGCCGTTGCTGCCGGCCCAGCTCGACACGTTCAGCGCCGAGGTGATCCCGCTGCTGCAGCGCCGGGGA
>DASZJC010000520.1:0-2266 GCA_035948495.1 Xanthobacteraceae bacterium
GTGCGCGACACGCCGATCTCCGAGCAGGCGATCCTCGGCGCCGCCATGGGGGCGGCGATGACCGGCCTCAAGCCGATCGCCGAGATCATGTTCTCCGATTTCCTGGCGGTGTGCTTCGACTTCATCGCCAACGAGTTCCCCAAGAGCCGCTACATGAGCAACGGGCAGCTCAAGTGCCCGCTGGTGGTGCGCACCGGCAACGGCGCGGGCTCGCGCTTCGGCGCCCAGCACTCGCAGAGCGTCGAGAACTGGTGCATGATGATCCCCGGCCTCAAGGTGGTGGCGCCCTCGACCCCGCGCGACGTGATCGGCCTGATGGCGGCGGCGGTGCGCGACCCCGACCCGGTGATCTTCTTCGAGCACAAGTCGCTCTATCCGACCAAGGGCGAGGTGCCGGACGGCGAGATCGTCGATTCTCTCGGCAGCGCCAAGATCGTGCGGCCCGGGCGCGACGCCACCATCCTGGCGCTCGCCCTGATGGTGCCGCGCGCGCTCGCGGCGGCGGAGAAGCTCAAGGCCGAGGCCGGCATCGACTGCGAGGTGATCGACGTGCGCTCGTTGGTGCCGCTCGACACCCAGACGATCCTCGGCTCGCTCGCGCGCACCCACCGCTTGTTTACCGTCGAGGAGAACCCACGTTTATGCGGGTGGGGGGCGGAGATCGTCTCGATCGTGGCCGACGAGGCGTTCTACGACCTCGACGGACCGGCGGTGCGGATCACGACGCCGCACATCCCGCTGCCCGCCGCCGACACCCTCGAGGACATCGTGCTGCCGACCGTCGACCGCATCGCGGAGCGCGTGCGGCGATCGCTGCAGTCCTAGCGGCCGAACCGACGGGGTCGTACCAAGGGTCTTTGACGATGACTCTTGTGTGATCCGTCATCCTGAGGTGCTCGGCGCGGAGCGCCGAGCCTCGAAGGATGCACGGCCCGGGACCGATCATCCTTCGAGGCTCGCTACGCTCGCACCTCAGGATGACGGGTCATAGATTGTGCTGCTCGCGGATTTCTGGGCCGAGGTCCACGCGGTTCTTAAAGAACGAGGAGTCTTGCCATGACGACTTTAAGGGTGGGCATTGCCTCCTTCGAGCAATATCGAGAACGCACGATGGCGATCGTGCGCGGCGAATACAAGGTGACGCCGGCGGAGCCGAAAGTATGGTTCTCATCGATCGAGAGCTTCGCGAAGGTGTTGTCGGAACGGAACCGCGACCTGCTGCGCGTTATCGCGGAAACGAAGCCGCACTCGCTCAGCGAGCTGGCCAAGACGACGGGCCGCGCCAAATCCAACGTGTCGCGAACGCTCAAGACGTTGGCGCGTTACAACTTGATTAGCTTCGAGAAGGGCAAAGGCGGCACGCTGGTGCCGCGCACGCCCTACACCGATGTCGTGCTCGATCTCTCGCTGCGTGCCTCGCGCAAGGCGAAGCGCACGCTCGTTCCGGTATAGCGCTGTTGGGCCATCATGCCACTATGGTGTAGCGGTGGGCAAAGGCGGCTATACATTGTAAGCAGGGCTGAGCCTTAGCCCCCCGATTGAACCGTTTCGCCCATTGCTGTTGCAGGTATGCCATGTACGACAACCTTCTCGCCAATGTTCCGACCGACCTGTGGATCGGCGGCAAATGGCGCAAATCCTCCGACAACGCCCGCTTCGACGTGATCGACCCGGCGACCGAGAACAAGATCGCCTCGGTCGCCAGCGCCGGCGTCGAGGACGCCAAGGCCGCGCTCGATGCGGCGAGCGACGCGTTCGCAGGCTGGGCGGCGAGGAAGCCGCGCGAGCGCGGGGAAATCCTGCGCAAGGCGTACGAGCTGATCATGCGCGACGCCGAGCGGCTGGCCAAGCTCATCACCATCGAGAACGGCAAGGCGCTCTCCGACTCGCGCGGCGAGGTCGCCTATGCGGCCGAGTTCTTCCGCTGGTACGCGGAGGAGGGCGTGCGCAATCTCGGCGACGTCGGCCGCGCGCCGTCCTCGGGGGCGCGCATTTTCGTGCACCACAAGCCGGCCGGCATCGCCGTGCTGGTGACGCCGTGGAACTTCCCGGCCGCCATGGCGACCCGCAAGATCGGCCCGGCGCTCGCGGCCGGCTGCCCGGTAGTGCTCAAGCCCGCGTCGGAGACGCCGCTGACCATGCTGGCGCTGATGCCGATCCTGGAGGAGGCCGGCGTGCCGGCCGGCGTCGTCAACGTCATCCCGTCGCGCCGCTCCGGTCCGGTGGTCGACCACATGCTGCACGATCCGCGCGTGCGCATCGTCTC
>DASZJC010000521.1:0-8747 GCA_035948495.1 Xanthobacteraceae bacterium
GCCGAGCCGCACTCGCATCCGAACGAGCAATGGATCTACGTCCTTGAAGGCACGTTGCGGGGCCAGGTCGGCGGGCAGAGGATCGAGGCGAGGCCGGGCTCGGTCATCTACATTCCGGCCGACAGCGTCCATGCGATGAAGGCGACGCCCGAGGCCGACGTGGTGTTCTTCACCTGCAAGGACGCCTCGCACAGCCTGCACGGCATCAAGACCGCCTAGGTCGGCCGAGAGCGTGAAGGCCGGCGGTGACCATCACGCCGTCGCAGCCGTCGCCGTTTGTTCCAAGAGGACCCCATGAGCCAGAAGACCATCGACATCCATGCCCACGTGATCACCCAAGAGACGCTGCGGCTGATGCAGAAGGAGGCGCTGCCGGGCGACCGCCACGCGCAATGCCGGGCGGAGCGCACGCGCGCGGGCGTGCCGCTGGCGCCGCCGCTTCTCGATCAGCTCGACCGGCTGGCGCAGGAGCTGCGGCTCGAGCCTTTGCGCGAGCGTGACGGCCCCGGCCTCACTGGGTGAGGCGCGCGGTGGCGACCGCCTGCTCGAACAGCGCGTTCATCGCGTCGCCGATGCCCTGGGTCGGGGTCACCTCGAAGAACAAGCCGGGCGAAGCGCAATTTTGCATCGCCGGCGAAACCTGCGGCACGTACGGCATCACGTTCGTAGTGCTCCAGGAGTCGCTGCCGACGCCGGATGAGGGCAGCGTCAGATAAGTCGTATACAGCACGGCGATGCGGATGCCGCGGTTCTTGATCGCCGTGCACAAGGCCGTGTTGATCGGCTGGATGCATCGGTGCTGACTCGATATGTCGTTTCCGAAACAGTTTCCCGGGTCGACTTCGTCGGTCATGCCGTCCGAGACGAAGAACAGCAGCGCCTGCCGCGAGCTCGAGGACTGGCCGGTCCCCGGATTCGGAATCAACGCGCTCATCGCCGGCAGCATCGAGTCGAAGTCGGTGGCGCGGTCGCTGTTTTCGTTATTTTTGTTGACGGTCATCAAATCAATCTGTGTTGCGGCGGTGGCGGCGGCCGATAGATTCGTGGTCAGTGCGATCACTTGATTGGGGGCATAGTTGTTGGTGGCCTGTTTGGCGACGTCCGAGGGCGGCGTCGTGCTGCCCCAGGTCCCGAACGTGTAAATGGCGACGCGGAATTGCGAGTTGGTCGTCTGGGAGTTCGTTGCCGTGGTCATCATCTGCGCGGTCGCGCTCGCCAGCACGTCGATCCGCTTGGTCACGCCCAGGGACTTGGCGGTCGCATAGAAATTGTCGAACGCGCTGTTATTCGGATTGCTCTGGTTGGTCCCGATGTCGTGACAGGCGAACGCGCAGCCGAGCCCGTTGGTGCTGGCGTATTTCGTCGTGCCGTTGACCAGGGTGGTGATGTCGGTCTGGGTCGCCGGCAGTCCCATCGATGGCGTGTTGTCCAGGAGTAGGTAGAAGTCCATGAAGGCAGGCAGCCCGTTCACGGCCACCGAGGAGCCGGTCACCGTCATGTGGTTCCAGCCGAGAATCTGCATGAGCACCGTCGGCACGGTGGCGGTGACCTGAACGGTCGAGGTGAGTTGCCAGTTCGCGTTAGTGACGACGGCGCTGAAGTTGGTCACGGTGAAGCCGGTTCTGCCCGCGATCTCCGCGTTGAAGATGTTGCCCGCCTGGGTCTGCGCAATCGGAACCGGACCGTTGGACGGCATCGACAGCGCGGCGGTGTAGCCGGGCGAAGCTTGCGCGATCGAGCCGAGCGCGGCGGCGTCGGCGGACGCCTGCATGATGGTCTGGATGCGCGCGGCCCTGCTGTAGTCGACGCCGGCGCCCACCAGTCCGATCATGGGGATCGTGCAGAATCCGAAAATGATCGCGACGTTTCCGCCTTTGGCGGAACGGAAGGCCGTCAGGCTGTCGCGCAGCCGGCCCCATAGCCCGTGTGGAAGCATTGGGGACCCCCTTGATTGCTGGTCAGTGCAAACAGGAATTAACGCAGGGGCTTGAAGAGGCGGTGAAATCAGCCGGCAAGAATCCGTGCATTCTCACAAGGCGCCGTTAATGATAAATCAGGGATCACGTGAACGTCGTCGGGCAGGTCGCCGGGCCGTTCACGCTCGAAGACAGGCGGGGCGACATGTAGATCTGGTCCTTGAGCGCGAGCGTGCCGGAAATCACTGAGGCGATCGGCGGCGTGTAGCTGTATTGGGCCTCGCCCCAGATCAGGTAGGAGTTGTTGATCACCAATTGGGAGGGCAGCGTCACCGGTTGTCCGATCGTGCGTGGGGTGCCCTGATAGCTGCAGCTGAATCCCCAGATTTTCGCGTTGCCATTGTTGTCGATGTAGATTTCCGACACCGTGACGGTCAGGTTGTTCGGAACATAAGGTGCAATCACCGCCGCCGAGGCGGCGAGAATGTCGCTCATGTCGCCGGTGCTGATGGTACTGGCGCGCGTGACGAGGTCGGTCACCGTACGCGCGGTGACCGTCACCTTGCGGTCGATGGCGATCGCGTTGGAAATCTCGATGCCCGCGATATAGAGGGTGAGCATCACTGGCAGCAGGAACGCGAACTCGATCGCCGCGGTGCCCTGGTGATCGCGGCGAAACTCGGTGAGCAGGCGGATCAGGCGATCCATGACGGAGCGAGCCCAGGTCATGGCGTCGGCTGGTACGGCTCGTTGCGGAATGCGGCGGTCGCCATCAGCAGATTATTGTTGCCGGACATGTTGGAGAGGGCGTTGGAAAGGCCCAACAGCGACACGTAGACCGGCCACTGGTACATCAATCGCACGACCACGATGTCGCCGGGATTTCCCGGCGAGAACGAGAAGTTGTTCTGCACCTGGCCGTTCTGGATCGGCAGACTGGTGTTGGCTGAGGAGAAATTCGCCGCCGTCCGGACGTCGATCAGGACCTTGCTGCAGTCGAAGATGCTGGCGAGGCTCTGGCATACCGACTGCTGAAACGAGGCCATACTGTAGCCCTGATTCTGCGCCTGACCGGTCAGGACCAGGCGGCTCGAGTTCGCCGCCGCGCTCTCGAGGGTCTGGCCGGCCAGGAACATGAGGGCGCTTTCCATGATGGCGAACAGCAGCGCCAGAAACGGCGCCGCCACCACGGCGAATTCGAGCGCCGCCGCGCCGTCCTCGCGCCGCAGCAGCTTGCGCACGGACGCGAGCGCCGACAGCCGCTGCGCGCCGCTTGCAAGGCCGTTTGCGACGGTGGTGAGCATAGCCGGGAGCCTCCCCCGCTCGTGCGGCCAGTGTGCGCCGGATGACGATGCCTCAGTCCTTAGCAAACGGGCATTGTCGAATGGTTGCGCGGGCCGTGCATTCCGCAACCGCGCATTCAGCTTGCGATAACCATGGCGGAGCCCTTCGCGCGGCTTGTGACTCGCCGGATCGTCGTGGCCGGGCGGCAATCGCGCGGGCTGCCGACTTGGATCTCCCTCACCGGGATCCCGCGGATTCTCGTAAAACTTGAATCGTTGGCGGATTGGTGAATCGTTTTTTGCGGCGGCGGTCCGGCAAATTCGGGCGCTCCCGCGCGCTTTTCGGCCGGTATTCCCCGGATTTGCGCAGTTAACGGTCCGGAAGCCATAGGCTTTGACTAAGGGTTTAACATGGCCCTTGACGGGCGATTCAACATGAATCGACGCGCCTTTTTTGCTTCAGAAAGAATTCAATGGTGACGCGCAACCCTGCGGACAACAAAAGATCAAATCGTCTGCGCGGGTGAGCAACGTGCGTACCAGTACCCTCGTGATGGTCGGCTTCGCGGTCGTGTTCGGCCTGCTCGCGGTGTTCGTCGCGCAGGCATGGCTGAACCGTCAGGCCGAGCTGCGCTTGCGCAACATGGACACGAAGCCGCAGACCGTAGCGGCGCGCACGATCGTGGTGGCGGCCGCGCCGCTTCGGTTCGGCGCCCACCTCTCGGCGCAGATGCTGCGCGAGGTCGCATGGCCCGAGGCGGCGATCCCGGCCGGCACGTTCACGTCGGTCAACGACGTGCTGGGCCCCGGCAAGCGCATCGTGCTTGCCGCGATCGAGCCGAACGAGCCGATCCTGCGCACGAAGATCACCGGCCCCGGCCAGCGTGCCACCTTGTCGGCGGTGATCGAGCCGGGAATGAAGGCGGTAACCGTGCGCGTCAACGACGTCGAAGGCGTCGGCGGCTTCGTGCTGCCCGGCGACCACGTCGACGTGATGATGACGCGCCAGCCCGGCAACAACGACGTGGTGCTGCAGAATGCCAAGGTGCTCGCGGTCGACCAGCTCGCCGACGACAGCGCCGACAGGCCGACCGTCGTCAAGGCGGTCACGCTCGAGGTCGACACCATCGCGGCGCAGAAGCTCTCGCTGGCGGCCTCGCTCGGCAATCTCACGCTTGCGCTGCGCAAGGCCGGCGAAGCCGAAGTCGAGGGAACCCGCCGCGTCACCGTCGGCGATCTCGGCAATCCCGATGCGCCGCGCAACGCGCCCAAGCAATACGCCGTCATCGCGGTCACGCGGGCGGGCCAGCGTCAGGAATACAACGTATCGCGTGAAAGCGAGGAGTTGCGCGAAGCCGCCGGGGCGGCCCGCAGATAAACGCATCGACTGAGTTGGGGGACAAAACAGTGACGGGGGATGTTGTGAAGCACTCGACAAGAGATGATGTCGTCGCCGCGCGCCCAGCGCCGGGCCGCCGCGTACGCGGGCGCATCCGCTCGATCGCGCTTTCGCTCACCACGGCGAGCGTCGTCGCGATGGCGTGGCTGGTGCCGTTCGCGGCCGCGCCGGCGCAGGCGCGCGTCTTCGAACTGGACAGCAGCCGGTCCGCAGCCATCACGGTCCCGATCGGCAAGTCGGAGAACGTGCACACCGACGGCGCGTTCAGCGACGTGGTGGTCGCCGATCCGGAAACCGCCGACGTCGTTCCGCTGACCGACCACTCGGTCTCGATCCTCGGCAAGAAGATCGGCGCCACCCGCGTCTCGCTGTACGGCCAGGGCAAGACGCTCGTCGGCCTCGTCGACGTGGAGGTGGCCTACGACACCGCGCAGCTCGGCGCGGCGATCGCCCGCCAATTCCCGCACGCCCAGATCAGGGCGTCGTCGCTCAACGGCCGGCTCATGCTGTCGGGCATCGCGCCGGACGGCGTCACCGTCGACAAGGTGATGACCTTCGCCAAGCAGTTCGGCCCCGACGTCGTCAACTCGATCCAGGTCTCCCAACCGCAGCAGGTCATGCTGGCGGTGCGCTTCATCGAGGTCTCGCGCACCGCCTCGCGCGAGCTGGGCATCCAGTGGAACGTCGTCACCCAGAACATCAACGCGACCATCGGCCAAACGGCCCTGCTGTCCGGCAACGCGCCGTTCGGCACCATCCTGGCCCATGTGCTCCAGGGTACCACCAACGTCGACGCCCTGATCCAGGCGCTCGAGCAGCGCCAAGTGGCGCGTGCCCTCGCCGAGCCGAACCTGGTCGCGCTCTCCGGCGATACCGCGAACTTCCTCGCCGGCGGCGAGTTTCCCTTCCCGGTGGCGGCGCAGCTCGGCTTGGTCACGATCGAGTGGAAGCGCTTCGGCGTCGGGCTCGCGTTCACGCCCACCGTGCTGGGCAACGGCCTGATCAACCTGAAGATCGAGCCCGAGGTCAGCCAGCTCGATAACACCAACGTGGTGCAGGTCGGCAACGTCGCCGTGCCGAGCCTGATCGTGCGCCGCGCCAACACCACGGTCGAGCTGCGCGACGGCCAGAGCTTCGCCATGGCCGGGCTGCTGCAGAACAACGGCAACGCCAACCTGCAACAGCTGCCCTGGCTCGCCGACGTGCCGGTGCTCGGCGCGCTGCTGCGCAGCACGCAGTATCTCAAGAAGGAAACCGACCTCGTCATCATCGTCACGCCGCACCTGGTTCAGCCGGCGCGCCCGGGCGATCCGCTGCGGGTGCCGACCGACGACGCGGTGGCGGGCAACGACGCCGATCTGTTCCTGCTCGGCAAGGCCGAATTGACGAAGCCGCTGCGGCGCGAACTCGCCGGCGCGCCTCGTCCGCTGACCGGCCATCTTCTCAACCTGACGGTGGGGGCTCCCTATGCGGCGCAGTAACAGGCTCTCGATCGCGGCCGTCCTGCTGAGCGCGATGCTCGGCGGTTGTGCGGATCTCTACTGGGATCGCCGCGACACCGTGGCGTTCTACTCGGGCGACGCGCCCGCCTCGAACATCGCGATCCACACCATCGACCCGTGGCCGCCGGCCGCCGCCGAGCGCCGCCTTCCCGCCAATGGCGAGCTGATGCAGAAGGCGGCGGAGCGCTATCGCACCAACAAGACCACGCCCCTGCGGCCCATGGGCACAAGTTCCGTGCGTGTCGACCTCGCTCCGGCGGCGTCGGCGGGCACGCCCGGATCGCCATAACGTGACAGGAGCCGCGCCCGGCGCGAGCGGGACCCAACCCCTCGGCCGGGCGCAAGAGAATCACGACGATGCTGGACGGTCGTCCCTCTGCCGTTTCGAACCACGTTCGGATCGCCGTCGTCACCGGCGACGCCGAGTTCGAGCGTTTGGCGCGCGCCACGTTCGGTGGCAACGCGCAGATCGACCTCGACGTGACGACCAGCGGCCTTGCCGCCTGCAAGGGCAAGCTCGACGTCGCCGACGCCAAAGTGATCCTGGTCGACCTCGACGCCGATCATCAGGACGAGGTGGTGGCGCTGCAGGGCCTGGCCGCCCGGCTGGGCGGCGCGCCGCCGATCGTGGTGGTGACCAAGGCGTTCAACGAAACCGTCGCCCGCCGCCTGGTGCAGATCCGCATCGCCGACTTCCTGGTCAAGCCGGTCGAGCCGATCGAGCTGGTGCGCGCCTGCGCCCGCGCGGCGCAGAGCCAGCCCGGCGAAGCGGTGACCGAGGCGCAGATCTACACGTTCCTGCCCGCGGCCGGCGGCGTCGGGCTGACCACGCTGGCGATCCAGACCGCGATGCTGCTGCGCAAGGGCCAGCGCGCAGCCTCCTCGACCTGCCTGGTCGACCTCGACTTCCAGCACGGCGCCTGCACCGACTATCTCGACCTCGAGCCGCGCCTCGACCTCGACGAGATCGAGCCGCGCCCGGAGCGCCTCGACCGCCAACTGCTCGAGGTGATGCTCTCGCACCATTCGTCCGGGCTCGCGGTCATCGCCGCGCCGAGCCGCCCGGCCGAGATGCGCTCGTTCGACCCCGACATGGTGACGCGGCTGCTCGATCTCGTCTCGTCCAATTTCGAGAACGTCGTCATCGACATGCCGCGCACCTGGTTTCCGTGGACCGACAGCGTCCTGTTCGGCTCCAACCGGTTGTTCATCGTCACCGAGATGACGGTGCCCGGCCTGCGCCACGCCAAACAGTTGGTGGAGGCGGTGGGCGAGCGGCTCAAAGGCGGGCCGCAGCCGCAAGTGATCGTCAACCGGTTCGAGCAGCATCTGTTCGGCTCCGGCCTGCGCCGTGCCGACATCGAGGCGGCGCTCGGCGGTGCGTTCGTCGGGGCCATTCCCAACAATTACCGGCTGGTGCGCGAGGCGATCGATCGCGGCGTGCCGCTCGACGAAGTCAAGCCGGGCAACAGCGTCACGCAGGCGCTCAAGAAAATGCTGGCGCCGCCGGCCGCGGCGAAGGGCGCCGCAGCCGCAAAAGGCACGGCGGCGCCGAAACAGCGCGGCCCGTTCTGGGCGCGATGACATCGGCTCGGCCGCGCCGGCCGCACGCAGGGTAACGAGGACAGGACATGCTCGGCCGTTTCACCTCTCGTCGGGCCGCGGCACCGGACCCGGTGGCGGCGCCGGAGCAGTCCGTGACGCTGCCGCCGGAGGCGGCTCCCGCGCTCGCGCTTGCGGAGCCGCCGGCGGAAGCGTCCGCGCCGGTCAATCCGCTGCTGAGCGACAAGCTGCTCGACGCCAAGGTCCGCCTGCATCGCCGCCTGATCGAGGAGATCAATCTCTCGGTGCTGGAGAAGATGCCGGACGAGGACGTGCGCCGGCACGTCCACGCGCTGGTCTCGCAATACACGCTCGCGGAGCGCCTGGCGCTCAACACCCAGGAGCTCGAGGACTTCGTTGCCGAGATCCTCGACGAGATGACCGGCCTCGGTCCGATCGAGCCGCTGCTCAAGGACCCGATGGTCAACGACATCCTGATCAACGGCCACGAGCAGGTCTACGTCGAGCGTGCCGGCGTGCTCGAGCCCACCTTGGTGCGCTTCAAGGACGAGGCGCACCTGCTGCGCATCGTCAACAAGATCGTGTCCGCCGTCGGCCGCCGGGTCGACGAGTCGCAGCCGCTGTGCGACGCGCGCCTGCTCGACGGCTCGCGCATCAACATCGCGGTGCGGCCGATCGCGGTCGACGGGCCGCTGGTGTCGATCCGCAAGTTCTCCAAGAAGCCCTACAACCTGCGCAAGCTCGTCGACATGGGCGCGATCCGCACCCAGATGGCCGAGCTGCTCGCCGCCGCGGTCAAGGCGCGCGTCACCTTCATCATTTCCGGCGGCACCGGCTCGGGCAAGACCACCATGCTCAACGCGCTTTCCGCCTTCATCTCGGAGAAGGAGCGCCTGATCACGATCGAGGACGCGGCCGAGCTGCAATTGCAGCAGCCGCACGTCGGCCGCATGGAGACGCGCCCGCCCAACATCGAGGGCAAAGGCGAAATCCGCCAGCGCGAGCTGGTCAAGAACGCGCTGCGCATGCGGCCCGACCGCATCATCCTCGGCGAGTGCCGCGGCGAGGAAGCCTTCGACATGCT
>DASZJC010000522.1:0-3929 GCA_035948495.1 Xanthobacteraceae bacterium
CGGAAATTCTCGAACGAGCGCTGCGCCCACTTGAGGAAGCGGTAGCGCTCCTGGTTCTGCTTGTATTCCTCGTCGACGTTCTTCTTGAAGGCGGAATTGCTGCCGAAGAAGTTGACGATCACCGAGTGATCGATGACGAGATCGACCGGCACCAGCGGGTTGATGCGGTTGGGGTCGCCGCCGAGATTGTGCATGGCGTCGCGCATGGCGGCGAGATCGACCACCGCCGGGACGCCGGTGAAATCCTGCATCAGCACGCGCGCCGGCCGGAACGCGATCTCGCGCTCGGAACTCTTGGTCTTGAGCCAGGCGGCGAACGCCTTGATGTCCTCCTTGGTGACGGTTCGCCCGTCCTCGTAGCGCAGCAGGTTCTCGAGCAGCACCTTCATCGAGAACGGCAAGCGCGAGATGCCCCGCAGGCCGTGCTGCTCCGCGGTCGGCAGGCTGTAATACACGTAGGTCTTGGCGCCGACCTTGAGGGTCTTGCTGCACTTGAAGCTGTCGAGCGAGGTCATAACGGTTCTTTCCATCGGATCGGGCGCGCAGTGCGGTTCACAACAGGTCTCCGGGACCGGAGCCTTTCCGTCGGGCTGGCGTCCCGCCTCGATCGTGTTGCGAATTCCCGGATGGGGGCACAGGCGTCGGATCGAACGACCTGCAAGTTTCGGAAATCCGCTGCGGACTCGGGGAAGAGCGCCCGGCACCGCGGCGCAAGCGCTGGGCTTATAAGGCGTTTTTTCGCGCACCGCCACACGCAGTACACTTCTTTAGCCAGCTATTTGCTATTTTTGCCTCGCGCCCCTCCGCAGGGGCAGGGTTTGAGACCCAGGCAAGGGGCAAGGCGTGCGCATTTCCGCGTCGAATCTGGGCTGCCTGCGCGGATCGCGCGAAATCTTCCGCAATATCAACTTCAGTTTATCTTCCGGCCAGGCCTTGGCCGTGCTCGGCCCCAACGGCGCGGGGAAATCATCCTTGCTGCGGATCGTTGCCGGCGTGCTCCGCACGACGTCGGGGCGGCTCAGCCTCGAGGGCGGCGACCCCGAGCTGACCATTCCGGAGCAGGCCCACTATCTCGGCCACCTGGATGCCCTCAAACCGTCCCTGTCGGTAGCCGAGAACCTCGCGTTCTGGGCCCGCTACCTCGGCCCCGGGCCCGGCGTCCTAGCCGACGCGCTGGAAGCCGTCGGCCTCGCGCCGATCCGCGATCTGCCGGCGGGTTACCTCTCGGCCGGGCAGCGGCGTCGGCTGTCGATCGCCCGGCTTGTGGCGGTCCGCCGGCCGATCTGGCTGCTCGACGAAGCCGCCTCCGCGCTCGACCAGGCGGCCCAGGCGCGCCTGATCGAATTGATGCGCGGCCACCTTGCCGGCGGCGGCCTGATCCTCGCCGCCACCCATGCGCCGCTTGGCCTCGATCAAGCGCAGGAATTGCGCCTGGAGGCCGCCTGATGTCCGCGCTCGTGGCCCTCCTCCGGCGCGACATGCGGCTTGCCGTGCGGATCGGCGGCGGCGCCCTCATGGGCGTGCTGTTCTTCCTGATCGTGGTCGCCATGGTGCCGTTCGCGCTCGGCCCGGATCTCGCGCTCCTCGCGCGCACCGGGCCGGCGATCCTCTGGCTCGGCGCCCTGCTCGCGAGCCTCCTCGCGCTCGACCGCCTGTTCGCCGCCGATCACGAGGATGGTTCCCTCGACCTGATCCTGATGGGGCGCGCGCCGCTCGAACTGGCGGTCGGCGCCAAGGCGCTGGCCCATTGGCTGACCACCGGATTGCCGCTCGTGGTCGCGGCCCCGCTGCTCGGTCTCTTCCTCAACCTCGGTCCCGCCGCGATCGGCGCGGTCGCGCTGACCCTGCTCGCCGGCACCCCGGCGCTGACCTGCATCGGGCTGATCGGCGCCGCGCTCGCGGTGGCGCTGCGGCGCGGCGGGCTGTTGGTGCCGGTGCTGGTGCTGCCGCTCACGATCCCGGTGCTGATCTTCGGCGTCGCGGCGAGCAACGCGGCGCTCGCGGGGCCGGTCCCGTTCGGCACGCCGTTCACGGTCCTGGTGGCGCTGACGCTCGCGAGCATGGTGCTCGGCCCGTTCGCGGCCGCGGCCGCGCTGCGGCATGGGGTCGAGTGATGACGTCCACAGCGCAAGAAAGCGCATTCGGCCGCATTGCCCAGCGCCCGCCGGGTCCGTAAGAGCCTCGTGGGAGACGATGATGCGCCCGGCCGAACTCGCCAATCCGTCGCGCTTCAACGCCCTGGTCGCACGGGTGCTGCCATGGCTCGTGGCCGCGACCGTGCTCGCGTTTGTACTTGGGCTTTATCAGGCGCTGTTCGTCGCTCCCGACGACTACCAGCAGGGCGCCACCGTGAAGATCATGTTCATCCACGTGCCGTCCGCCTGGCTCGGCATGCTGGGATGGGCGCTGATGAGCATTTCGGCGCTCGGCACGCTGGTGTGGCGCCATCCGCTCGCCGACGTCGCCATGAAAACCGCCGCCCCGATCGGCGCCGCCTTCACGCTCATCTGCCTCGTCACCGGCGCCTTATGGGGCCGGCCGACCTGGGGCACCTATTGGGTATGGGACGCGCGGCTGACCTCGGTCCTCATCCTGTTCCTGATGTATCTCGGCGTGATCGCGCTCTGGCGCACGGTCGACGATCCGTCGCGCGCGGCGCGCGCGGCCGCGGTCCTCACCCTCGTCGGCGCGGTCAACCTGCCGATCATCAAGTTTTCGGTCGATTGGTGGAACACGCTGCATCAGCCGGCCTCGGTGTTGCGCCTCGGCGGCTCGACCGTCTACCCGACGATTCTCATCCCGCTCCTGATGATGGCCGTGGCCTTCACGCTGTTGTTCGTAACCCTGCATCTCTCGGCGATGCGCAACGAGATCCTGCGGCGGCGCGTGCGCACCTTGCGGCTGATGCGCGCCGCGACCGCGAACCTGTGACGCCGGCCATGGACCTCGGTCCGCATGCCGGTTTCATCGTCGCCGCCTATGCGGTTGCGGTCGCCATCGTCGCCGGCCTGATCGCCTGGATCGTCATCGATCATCGCGCCCAGACGCGCATCCTCGAAGACCTCGAGCGCGCCGGCGTCACCCGCCGGTCGTCGCCGCGCGAGGAGGTCCCATGAGCGCGCTGCCGCAGACGCCCCCGCGCGGGCGCCGCATCCTGGTGCTGCTGCCGCTCGCGGTATTTCTCGCGCTCACCGCGCTGTTCCTGGTGCGCCTCTTCTCCGGCGACCCGAGCCGCATCCCCTCGGCCCTGATCGGACATCCGGCGCCCGACATCGACCTGCCGCCGGTCGCCGGCCTCGAGCGCGACGGCACGGCGATCCCCGGCATCACGGCGGCGGATTTCCGCGGCCACGTGACCGTGGTCAACGTGTGGGCCTCATGGTGCATCCCCTGCCACGACGAGGCGCCGTTCCTGCTCGATCTCGCCGGTGATACGCGCATCCGCGTCATCGGCATCAACTACAAGGACCAGCCCGACAACGCGCGCCGCTTCCTCAATCGCTACGGCAACCCGTTCGCGGCCTCGGGCGCCGACCAGAACGGCCGCGCGGCGATCGAATGGGGCGTCTACGGTGTGCCGGAAACCTTCCTGGTCGGCCGCGACGGCCGCATCGCCTACAAGCTGGTCGGGCCGCTGAGCGCGGAGAATTTGGGGAAGGAAATAAAGCCCGAGATCGAGAAGGCGCTCGGAGGATCGTAGTCGTAGCCCGCATGAGCGCAGCGAAATGCGGGATCAGCTTCCCCGGATTTCGCTTCGCTCATCCGGGCTACGGTTCGTTCCCGCCTCGGCCCGCGCGGTCTTGGCGTCGTAGCGGGTCAGCAACGGATATTGCGAGGCCGCGAACAGGAACGTGAGCGGCACCACGCCGAACAGCTTGAAGCTGAGCCAGACGTCGGTCGTCTGGGTGCGCCAGACGATCTCGTTGAGC
>DASZJC010000523.1:0-2472 GCA_035948495.1 Xanthobacteraceae bacterium
CAGCCGATCTGGGACTGGTTCCGGACGCTCCATGATACGACCGGGATCAACCTCACGATCTTCTATGATCCGTTCGATCGCGCCCGCTTCTTCTACGGCTTCCTGACGTCGCTGCGGCTGATGGCGGTCTGCCTCGTGGCCAGCGTCGTCATCGGCGTCGTCGGCGCGTGGATCCAGGGCTCGCGCCTGCGCCTCCTGCGGGCGCTCACCCAGGGCTACATCCAGTTCTTCCGCAACACCCCGCCGCTGGTGCAGCTCTATTTCTTCTACTTCGCGCTCGGATCCTACCTGCGGGTGACCGGTCCGACGGGGATTGCGGTCCCGGTGGTCTCGAACTTCACCTGGGCGGCCATCGGCCTGTCGCTCTACGCCGGGTCGTTCAACATCGAGATTTTCCGCGCCGGCATCGAGGCGGTGCCGAAGGAGACGGTCGAGGCGGCCGAAGCGCTCGGCTACAGCCGTCTGAAGGCCTACGTCTATATCATCCTGCCGCTGGCGTTCCGCATCAGCCTGCCGGCGCTCAACAACAACCTGGTCAACCTGGTGAAGACCACGACCATCGCCTATGCGATCGCGGTGCCGGAAATGCTCTATGTCGCCAACCAGATCTGGTCGGACGAACTCAATGTGCCGGAAATGATGAACGTGCTGCTCATCATCTACGTTTCGCTGGTCGGCCTGCTGGTCCTGGTCATGGGACGCTGGGAGCGCGCCATGCGCGTTCCCGGCTACACGCCGTCATGATCACGAACGCAACCGATTTGCCCGTGCTCAAGCCGTTCCGGCTTTCTTCACCTCTCCCCGGAGGGGAGAGGCATAGGCGGCGTTCCGCCGCCGTTCTTGAGAACGCCGATGCGGAGCATCGGCTATGTCGCGAAGCGATCCGGGTGAGGGGGTTCCCGCCCTATCGAAAGGCCATAACCCCCTCACCCCGACCCTCTCCCCTTTGGGGAGAGGGAGCAGCGCGGCTGCCGCTCGCCCCAGGTCATGCCGTCGTCCTCGTGCTGGCCCTGGTGCTCGCGGTCGGCATCGGCCAGGCGGCGGCCGCGCCCGCCACGCCGTCGATCCTCGCCACCCTCATCAAATGGACGCCGCTGCTGGCGCGGGGGTTCGCGCTCAACATCGCCATGAGCTTCCTCGCCATGGCGATCGGCACGGTCTTGGGCGTGGCGCTCGGCCTCGCCCTGATCTCGCTCAAGCGGCCGGTGCGGGGCGCGGCGTGGTTCCTCACCGAGTTCTTCCGCAACGCCCCGTGGCTGGTGCTGCTGTTCTACTGCATGCTGCTGCTGCCGTTCGAGCTTCGGATCGGCGACACGATCGTGCCTCTGCCCGGCTGGATGAAATCGACCCTCGGCCTGTCGCTGGCGGTCATGGCCAACGTCGCCGAGCTGGTGCGCGGCGCGGTGAACTCGATTCCGTTCGGACAATGGGAGGCGGCCGAGGCGCTCGCCTTCACCCGCACGCAGACCCTGCGGATGGTGATCCTGCCGCAATGCGTCAAGCGCATGACGCCGCCCTGGATGAACCTCTACGCCATCCTCACCGTCGGGACGCCGCTGACCTCCGTGGTCGGCGTCAGCGAGGCAATGACCCTGACCGGCGACATCCTCGCCGCGGAAAACCGCAGCGAGCTGCTGGTGCCGATGTATCTTTATCTGCTGCTGTGGTTTTTCATTTACTGCTATCCGATCGCACGCTTCACGACGGTGCTCGAGCGGCGGTTCCAGGTGCGATGACGATGGCCACGTGGACACCTGACCAGCCGCTCATCCGCATCCGCGACGTGCACCTCGCATTCGGCGCCGTGAAGGTGCTCAACGGCATCTCGCTCGACGTGATGAAGGCGGACGTGATCTGCGTCATCGGGCCGTCCGGTGCCGGCAAGTCGACGCTCCTGCGCTGCATCAACGCGCTGGTGCCGATCGACCGCGGCTCGATCCTGGTGGAGGGCCAGGAGGTGCACGACCCCAAGCTCGACAAGCTGGCGCTGCGCCGCAAGGTGGGCATGGTGTTTCAGCAATACAATCTGTTCCCGCATCGCACCGCCCTCGATAACATCATGATGGCGCCGGTCCACGTGCTCAAGCGCCCGCGCGGCGAGGTTGAAGCGGAGGCGCGCGCGCTCATGCGCAAGGTGCGGCTCGAGGGCAAGGAAGCTTCCTATCCGGGCGAACTGTCGGGCGGCCAGCAGCAACGGGTCGCCATCGCGCGCAGCCTGGCGATGCAGCCGGACGTCATGCTGTTCGACGAGGTCACGGCGGCGCTCGACCCGGAAACCGTCAAGGAGGTCCTTGTCACCATCCGCGAACTGGTGGAAGAAGGCATGACTTGCGTCCTCGTCACCCACGAGATGGGGTTCGCCCGCGAAATCGCCGACGAAATCTACTTCACCGACCGGGGCATCGTGGTCGAGCACGGCCCGCCGGCCGAGTTTTTCGTCAACAGCCGCGACCCGCGCACCCGGCAGTTTCT
>DASZJC010000524.1:0-5559 GCA_035948495.1 Xanthobacteraceae bacterium
GGCGATCAGCGCCGCCAGGATCAGCCAGGGCTGCGCGCTCACGGTCGCGGCGAACGCCTTCACGTCGCCGGCGAACTCGGCGTGGATCGTGTCCGGCATGTGCAGGTCGTTGACCGCCTGCACCAGGGCGGCCGACGCCTGTTCGATCCCCACATTGGGCTTGAGGTTGTAGGTGATGGTGACGGCGGGAAACTGGCCCTGGTGGTTGACGACGAGGGGGGCGGCCGACCTCTCAAAGCGCGCGACCGCGGAGAGCGGCACCTGGTTGAGCGCCGCCCCGCTGACGACGCCCGTGTTCGTGCTCCCCGAAACCGAGTTGCCTGCGGTCAGGCTGCCCGAAGCCGGCGCGCTCGAGAGCACCGTGCCGGCGCATCCCGGCGCGGCCGTGCTCGCGCTCGCCGCGCTCGTCGCGGCGATCGCCGCAGGGCGTGGCGCGGCGCTCGCCTGGACGTAGACGCGGTCGAGGTCGATCGGATCGCGCTGGAACGCCGGGTCGATTTCCAGCACCACGCGATATTGGTTGCGTTGGGTGTAATAGGTCGAGATCTGCCGCTGGGCGAAGGCGTCGTTGAGCGCGTTGTCGATGTCCTGCACCGCCACGCACAGGCGCGAAGCGGCGGCGCGGTCGATGACGACGTCCGCCTCCAGGCCGCCCTGTTCGCGATCGGTCGTCACGTCGGTCAGCCCGGCACGGTCGGCGATCGCCCGGACCCGCTGCAGCACGAGCGGCGTCCAATGCTGCAGGTCCTCCACGTCCGGGCTCCACAAAGTGAACTGGTACTGCGCTTTGCTGGGGCGCCCGCCGACCCGCACGTCGCGGGTCGCTATCATGAAGACGTTGAAGCCGGGGATCGCCTTGAGCTCGTTGCGCAGCCGCTCGACCACGAGGCCGGTCTCAAGCTTGCGTTCCGCCAGCGGCTTGAGGCTGATGAAGATGCGGCCCTGGTTGACCGTGGCGTTTCCCGAGGTGCCGACGAACGAGCCGATGCCCGCCACCGCCGGGTCGGCCATGACGATGTCGGCCGCCTGCAGCTGCAGCCGGCGCATCGTGCCGTAGGATACGTCGGTCGCGGCCTCGGTGCTGCCGAAGATGAGGCCGGTGTCGTCCGCGGGAAAATCGCTCTTCGGGACCTTGTAATAGAGGTTGGCGGTGAGCGCGATGGTGGCGGCCCACACGATCAGGGTCAGCGCGCGATGGCGCAGCACCACTGCGAGCGACTTGTCGTAGCCGGTGACCATCCAGCGCAGCACGCCCTCGACCAGCCGGTCGAACCGCGTCGCGTTCGGGCTCGGCGGCGCGCGCACGAAATGCGCGCAGATCATCGGCGTGACCGAGATCGAGACCACGGTCGACACCAGGATCGCGAAGGCGAGGGTGACGGAGAATTCCCGGAACAGCCGGCCGATGATGCCGCTCATGAACAGGAGGGGGATGAAGGCGGCGACCAGCGAGACGCTGATCGACACGACGGTAAAGCCGATCTGCTTGGCGCCCTCGATGGTGGCGCGCAGCGGCGAGGAGCCGGCCTCCAGGTTGCGGAACACGTTCTCGATCATGACGATGGCGTCGTCGACCACGAAGCCGACCGAGACCGCGAGCGCCATCAGCGACAGGTTGTCGATGGAAAAGCCGGCGAGCCACATCAGCGCGCAGGTGCCGGCGAGCGATAGCGGCACGGTGATGCCGGCGGCGAGCGTCGGCGTCGTGCGCCGCAGGAACACCAGCACCACGCCCATCACCAGCACGACGATGATGGCGAGCGTGATCTGCATGTCGCGCACGCTGGCGCGGATGGTCTGGCTGCGGTCGGACAGGACCGAAATGTGGATGTCGGCGGGGATCCAGTTCTTGAGATCGTCGAGCACTTCCCTGAGGCGGTCGACCGTCTCGATGATGTTGGAATTGGCCTGCCGGGTGACGGTGAGCAGCACGGCCGGCTGGCGGTTGAACCAGGCGGCGGAGAAATTGTTGCGCACGCCGCGCTTGACCGAGGCGACGTCGGTGAGCCTGACCACGGTCCCGTTCGTGCTCTTGACGACGATCGGGTTGAAGTCGACCGGATCCCACAGCTGGCCGTTGCTGCCGAGCGTGACCGCCTGGCCCGGCCCATCGAACACGCCGAGCGGGCCCGCCGCATTGGCGTTGACGATGGCGTTGCGCACGTCCTCCATGGAAAGCCCGATCGAGGCGAGCGCCACCGGATTGAGCTGCACGCGCACCGCCGGCTGCTCGGCGCCGGTCGCCGCCACCTCGGCGACGCCGTCGATCTGCGAGAGGCGCTGCACGACCACCGTGTCGGCGATGTTGTAGACCTCGGCTGCGGGAATCGTCGACGAGGTCAGCGCCAGGATGAAGATCGGGAAGGCCGCCGGATTGACTTTGCGGAAGGTCGGCAAGGTCGGCAGGTCGCTCGGCAGATCGGTCGCCGCCGCGTTGAGCGCCGCCTGCACGTCGCGGCCGGCGCCGTCGATGCTGCGCCCGAGGTCGAACTGGATGGTGATGCTGCTCGCGCCCAGCGAGGAGACCGAGGTGATCTCGGTGACGCCGGCGATTTCGCCCAGGCGCCGCTCGAGCGGCGCCGCGACCGTCGCCGCCATGGTGGCGGGATCGGCGCCGGGGCGGCTGGCGGACACGCGCACCGTCGGCAGCTCGAAGCTCGGCAGGCTCGCGACCGGCAGGAACGAATAGGCGACGCAGCCGACCAGGAACAGCCCGATCGCCAGCAAGGTGGTGCCGACCGGTCGCCGGATGAACGGGTAGGAGAAGTTCATCGCTGCCGCGCTCGTGTCCCGGATGCGGCGCAGCGCGGAGCGGATTTCCATTGCGCTTGCGCGATGGAAATCCCGGAGCGGTGCGCCGCTGATCCGGGACCTCCCTCAGCTGGACCCCGGGTCTGCACCGCAGCACTTCGTGCTGCGGTGCGCCCGGGGAACGTGTCGAGGCATTTCAACCGCATCATTCCGCCGCCCGCTGCGGATAGGTCGGCGGCGCCAGCGGTGGCGCCGTCCGCGCCGGCGGCCGCGGCCGCGTCGCGCGCTGCAGCCGCGCCTTGAGCCGCTCCATCGCGAGGTAGATGACCGGCGTCGTGTAGAGGGTGAGCAACTGGCTCAGCAGCAGCCCGCCGATGATGGTCACGCCGAGCGGAAAGCGCAGCTCCGAGCCGGTCCCGCTTTCGAGCGCGAGCGGCAGGGCGCCGAACAGCGCGGCGAGCGTCGTCATCATGATCGGCCGGAAGCGCAGCAGGCTCGCCTTGACGATCGAGGCGCGCGGGGAGAGGCCCTCATTGCGCTCGGCCTCGAGCGCGAAGTCGATCATCATGATGGCGTTCTTTTTGACGATGCCCATCAGCAGCACGATGCCGATCAGGCCGACGAGCGACAGGTCGAGGCCGCACAGCATCAGCGCCAGCAGCGCGCCGACGCCGGCGGAGGGCAGGGTGGTCAGGATCGTGAACGGATGGATGAAGCTTTCGTAGAGCACGCCGAGCACGATGTAGATGGTCACCGCCGCCGCCAGGAGCAGCCACGGCTGCCCGGCCAGCGACCGGTCGAATTCGGCGGCGTCGCCCGAATAGCTGCCGAGGACCGTGGGCGGCATGCCGATCGCCTGTTCGGCGCCGGCGACCGCCGCGACCGCGTCGCTGAGCGAGCGGCCGGGCGCGAGATTGAAGCTGATGGTCACCGCGGGAAATTGCGCCTGGTGGCTGATCGCGAGCGGGGCCGCGGTCTTGTCGAGACTGGTGAAGGCGCCCAGCGGCACCTGCGCGCCGTTGGTCGAGGGCACGTAGAGCTTCGACAGCGAGGTGGGGTCGCGCTGATATTGCGGCATCGCCTCGAGGATCACGCGGTACTGGTTCGCCTGGGCGTAGATCGTCGATATCTGCCGCTGGGCGAACGCATCGTTGAGCGTGTCGTTGACGACCTGCATCGATATGCCCAGCCGGCCGGCCGACTCGCGGTCGACGTTGATGAAGGCGCGCAGGCCCCCCTCCTGCGCTTCGGAGGCGACCTCGCGCAGGGCCGGGTCGCCGCGCAGCCGCCCGACCAGCTTGCTCGACCATTTGTTGACGTCGTCGGGATCGGTTCCGCTGAGCGTGTACTGATACTGCGCGCGGCTCGAGCGGGTGCTGATCTGAATGTCCTGGACCGGCTGGAAGTAGACGACGATCCCCGGCACGGCGGCGACCGCGGCCCGCAGCCGATCGACGATGTCGGTGACGAACGCGCGCCGTTCGTCGCGCGGTTTGAGCGTGATGGCGAGATGCCCGGCGTTGGGAGTCGGATTGATCGGGCTCACCCCGATCACCGAGACCGCCCCGGTGACGTCGGGGTCCTTCTTGATGGCGTCGACGACGCGCGCCTGCAGGCGCTGCATCTCCTCGAACGACACCTCCGGCCCGCCTTCCGTCACCGCGCTGATCAGGCCGGTGTCCTGGGACGGAAGGAATCCCTTCGGGATGACGACGTAGAGCCAGACGGTCGCGGCGAGCGTCGCGGCGGTCGTCACCATGGTCATGGTCTGGTGACGCAGCACCCATTCGAGGCTCCGGTGATAGCCCTCGATGGTGCGGTCGACCGCGCGATTGATCAGCAGGGTGATGCGATTGCCGCCGCCGTGGCCGTGGCGCAGCAGCCGGCTGCACATCATCGGGGTGAGCGTCAGCGACACCACCATCGAGGTGACGACCGCGATGGTCAGGGTGAGGGCGAACTCGCGGAACATGCGCCCGACCAGGCCGGTCATGAACAGGAGCGGAATGAACACGGCGATCAGCGAGACCGTCAGCGAGATCACCGTGAAGCCGATCTCGCGCGCGCCGCGCAGCGCCGCATCGAACGCGGTTTCGCCCTCTTCCATGTGGCGGACGATGTTCTCGATCATCACGATGGCGTCGTCGACCACGAAGCCGGTGCCGATGGTCAGCGCCATCAGCGACAGATTGTCGAGGCTGAAGCCTGAAAAATACATGATGCCGAAAGAGGTGATCAGCGACAGCGGCAACGCCACGCCGGCGATCAGCGTCGCCCGCAGGGAGCGCAGGAACAGCAGCACCACGAGGGTAACCAGCACGACGCTGAGAACGAGCGTGAACTGCACGTCATGCACGGAGGCGCGAATCGTGACCGTGCGGTCGCTGACCACGGTCAGGTTCACGCCGGCCGGTATCGCGCGCTGCAGTTTGGGGATCTCGGCGCGAATCTGGCGGACGACGTCGATGACATTGGCCCCGGGTTGCCGCTGGATATCGATGATGACCGCCGGCGAGCCCTGGTACCAGCCGCCGGTGCGGTCATTCTCCAGGCCATCGACGATGATGGCGACGTCGCCGATGGTGACCGGCGAACCATTGCGATAGGCGATGATGATCGGCTTGTAGGCGTCGGCGGACGCGATCTGGTCGTTGGCG
This sequence comes from Xanthobacteraceae bacterium, assembly GCA_035948495.1. GTDB lineage: Bacteria > Pseudomonadota > Alphaproteobacteria > Rhizobiales > Xanthobacteraceae > AP-16. Next base: position 5,409 of record DASZJC010000524.1, read on the forward strand.
GCGATGGTATAGGCCTGTTGCGCGCCGTCGAGCGATCCCTTGGGCCCGGAAACGTTGGCGCCGGCAATGGCGGCCCGCAGATCCTCCATGGCGATACCGTAGGCGGCCAGCCGCGCCAGATCGGCCTGGACCCGCACCGCCGGCTTCAGCC
>DASZJC010000525.1:0-4091 GCA_035948495.1 Xanthobacteraceae bacterium
GGCCGCAGCGGCTCGGCCGACCACAGGAAGCGGTGCTGGATCATGTTGCCGGCGATCGCCGCCCCCATCAGCACCAGGAACGGGATTGCCACGGCGGCGATGATCTCGCTCCCGAGGCGGGCGATCAGATGCATCAGGCCGCCGCCGTCGAAGGCAACCGCGTGGGCGTTGGCGATGAGCCCGCGCAGGGCGGTCTCCAGGCCGGTGCCCATGGAACCGGAAAAGATCATCAGGTTGAGGGTCGCGGCGCCGATGATGAACCAGGTGTTGACCTCCTGGCTCTTGACCACGTCGCCGCGCCGCACCGCGTCGTCGAGCCGTTTCTGGGTCGGCTCTTCCGAGCGTTCGGATTGGTCGCGTTCTTCGGCCATCGCGCGCCTGGCGTCAGCCTAGGAATACGGCGCCAGCTGGTGCAGCACGCCTTCGACATAGTCGTGGAACATCGACATCATCGCGCCGATCACCAACAGCAGGACGAGGAAGCCGATCAGGATCGAGGCCGGGATGCCGACGAAGAACACCTGCATCTGCGGCATCAGCCGGGAGAGCACGCCGAGGCCGAGATTGAACAAGAGCCCGAACACCAGGAACGGGGCGGAGAGCTGCACGCCGATGCGGAACGCGCCGGCGGTGGTGCTGGTGACCAGGGCCGCCACGTCGCCGGCGAGCGGAACCTCGCCCGGCCGGAACAGGGCGTAACTGTCGTTGAGCGCGGCGATAACGAGATAATGCAGGTTGGTGGCGAACAGCACGGTAATGCCGAGCATGGTGAGGAAATTGGCGACGATCAGGTTCTGTTGCCCCTGGGTCGGATCGACGGCGGTCACGAAGCCGAGCCCGAGCTGCTGGGCGACGATGCTGCCGGCGACCTGCAGCGCCGAGATGGTGAGGCGGGCGGTGAGCCCGAGCACGGCGCCGATCAGCAGCTCCTGGGCGAACGCCAGGAGCACCGGACCGAGGGAGCGCAGGTCGACGTCATAGGCGGCGCGATGCAGCGGCAGCAGCACGGCGGTGAGCACCAGCGCCGCCACCAGGCGCACGCGGGTCGGCACGCCGGTCTCGCCGAGGCCCGGCAACAGCATCATCATGGTGCCGATGCGCGCGAACATCAGCATGAAGGCGGCGGCAAGGGCGGGAAGGAATGTAACGTCGATGCGCATGCGGCGTGCCTGGCCCAGGAGCCTATCCGCCGATGATGCGCGCGGCGATGCGCGCCATGTGGCCGGCCAGCACGTCGCCCATGAACGGCAGCACGATCAGCAGGGTGATGAAGATGGCGAGGATCTTCGGCACGAAGACCAGGGTCATTTCCTGAATCTGGGTGAGCGCCTGGAACAGCGAGACGATGACGCCGACCGCAAGGCCGACCAGCATCAGCGGCGCCGCGACGAACACCAGGGTCACGATCGCGTCGCGCGCCACGTCGAGCACTTCAGGTCCGGTCATGCCAGTTATCAGTCATCAGTGATCAGTGATCAGTAATCAGCAACACGCGAACTGTTCTGATCACCGATGACTGATCACTGATGACTGCCTCCGTTAAATCGGCATTTGCAGGATTGTCTGATAGGCCTGGATGACGCGGTCGCGCACCGAGACCAGGGTGGCGATCGCGGTCTCGCTCTCGGCAACCGCGGTGACGAGGTCCACCATGTTGGCCTTGCCGGAGGCGGCCGCCTGGGCCTGGGTATCCGACTTGCGGCCGGCCTCCACCACGCTGCCGAGCGCCTCCTTGACCAGGGCATCGAAGCTCGGACCCGCCGCGGCATCGCCGGGGGTCTTCGACAGTCCGGCGGCCGGGTCGGTCAGGCGGGCCAGTTGGGCGTAGGCGCCAGCGGCGGCAACGGGAGTCGGCATGGATCGGGCCTTTCCGGTTTCAGGCGGTGAGGATCGCAAGCGTGCGCTGGATCATGCGGCGCGTCGCGGTGATGACGTTCAGGTTCGCCTCGTAGGAACGCTGGGCGTCGCGCATGTCGGTCATCTCGACCAGCGGATTGACGTTGGGATAGCGCACGTACCCGTTGGCGTCGGCGGCGGGATTGCCGGGTTCGAGCTTCTGGCGGAAGTCGGACTGGTCGGTGCGCACGCGGCCGAGCGACACCACGTTGGCATCGAGGGCGCGATCCATTTCGGACCCGAAGGTCACGATCTTGCGACGATAGGGATCGCCGCCCGGCTGCTGCGCGGTCGAATCCGCGTTGGCGATGTTCTCGGAAATGATGCGCATGCGTCCGGCTTGCGCGCGCAATCCCGAGGCGGCGATCGCGATCGATTTGAGGAAATCCACGCCTGCTCTCCTTCGTCCGCGCCGCGATCCTCGGTCAGCCCTTGCCGAGCGCGGTCTTGATGAGCCCGAGGCCGCGGCTGTAGAGCGTCGTGACCATCTGGTAGTCCATCTGGTTGGCCGCGACCTTCATCATCTCGTCCTCGAGATTGACGGCATTGCCGGTGGGACGGACCTGGTAATGGCCGCGGGTCTCGGCAGCGAATTGCGACCCGCCGCCGGCACCGGCGGCGCTCAGGTGCATCGGGTCTGTGCGCACCAGCGTCACCGGGCCGGCAGCCGGCGCCGCGCGGCTCACATCGGGGGGCACCAGGTCGCGCGGCCTGAATTTCGGGGTGTCCGCATTGGCGACGTTGTCGGCGAGGACCCGCTGGCGCTCCTGGTGCCAGGCCATTCGGGTGCGCAGCATCGCCAGGATCGGGATATCGGAGATCGGCATGGGCCCCTCGCCGCCGGCGGTCGGATGCCGGTAGGCAGAGTTTGCCGAGGGTATGGTTAATGCGGCGTTAAACCGTCCCGGACACCGCTCACGGCGGCAATCTTGCGTTAACCATACAAATGACGGCCGGACGGCAATTTCGGCCGAAATCCCCCTTTTGCGTTAACGATTTGTTATAGTTACGGGCGGCACAAGTTGCCGCCGGCGTTTACCGGGCGGAAGTGCCGAGTGCCGGCTGGCCATCGGGAGAGGCGGGGCCAAGAGGGACACATGGAAAACCTGTTCGGCGAGTTGCCGCTCGTCAAATTCCTACTGGCGTTCGCGATCGTCTTCGTCCTGATCGTCGCGACGTTCTGGCTGCTGCGCCGCTTCGGCGGCACGCGCATCGGCGGCGCCGCGCGCGGGCGCCAGCCGCGGCTCGCGGTCATCGACGCCGCCGCCGTCGACGGGCGGCGCCGCCTGGTGCTGATCCGGCGCGACAGCGTCGAGCATCTGGTGATGATCGGCGGTCCGACCGACGTGGTGATCGAGCAGAACATCGTGCGCGCGGTGCCGGTGGCGCCGGCGCGCGACGCGGCCGCCCGGGCGCCCGCAACTCCGGAGCCGCGGGTCGAAGCGCCGGCACCGGCGGAACCGCCGTTGCGCCCGCTGCGGCCGGCGCCGCCGGCCGAGGACCTCTGGCCCGCCGGCGAGCCGCCGCTGCGTCCGCAGCGTCCCTCCCCGCCGAGCGAGGCGGCATGGCCCGGCCCGGCCGAACCGTCGCTGCGACCCTACCGCCCGGCGCCCCCGGCCGAAGACGTGCCGCGGCCGGCGCCGCCGGAGCCGCGCGCCCCGCGCGCGGAGCCGAGCTTCCGCGGCGCGCCGACCCCGCGGGTCGATACATCCGTGCGCGCCGAACCGATGGCGCGGGGCGAGCGCCGGGAACCGAGCCTGCGCCCGCCCGCGGCCGAGGCGCCGCCGGCCGGGCCGGTCCCGCCTCTGTCGGGCGAAAAGCCCGCGGCCGAGCCGGCCACCGTGGCGCGCACGCCGCCGCTTGCACCCGACGCCAATCTGGCCGACATGGCCCAGCGCCTGGAGGCCGCGTTGCGCCGACCGATCCGGCCGGGCGGAGAACGTGCAACCGAAGCCGCTGCTAAACCCGCGCCGAGCGTCGAGCCGGCCCCGCGCCCCGCGCCGCCTGCGCCCGCGGCAACACCGGCCGCAAACGAGCCGACCGACAAAGAACCGCCGCGCCCGCCCGCCGCGCCGCGCGCGCCGGCGGCCGAGACCAAACCGGCTTCGCCCAAGTCGGTGCTCGACAGCCTGGAGGAAGAGATGGCAAGCCTCTTGGGCCGACCGGCCGGCAAGGAGTGATGGCCAGGGCCGGCA
>DASZJC010000526.1:0-1896 GCA_035948495.1 Xanthobacteraceae bacterium
GCTCTTGAGCCGGTCGATCGGCAGGCGGCCCTGCTTGTAGAGCTCGATGAAAATGGGCACGTCGCGTTCCGGCACGCACGAGCCCATGTAGCTGCCGCGGATCGATTTTTCGTCGACGACGAGGCTCGAGTGGTTGAGCGCGTAGGTCGCCGCGGCGGGCGACAGGCCGGCGGTCACCACCGCGCCGCCGCGCTCGAGAATCTCGAGCCCGAGCGCCAGCGCCTTGATCGAGCCGGCCATCTCGAAGGCGAAGTCGACGCCGCCGCCGGTCGCCTCCCGGATGTCCTTGGCGCAGGCGGGATCGCCCGCGTTGAAGGTATCGGTGGCGCCGAGCTGACGCGCGAGCCCGAGCTTCGCGTCGGAGAGGTCGACCGCGATGATGCGCTGGGCGCCGGCCAGGCGGGCGCCGAGCAGGCAGCTCAACCCGACGCCGCCGAGCCCGACGACGGCGACGACATCGCCCGGCCGCACGCCCGCCGTATTGACCGCGGCGCCGACCCCGGTCTGCACCGCGCAGCCGAACATCGCCGCGTCGACCAGCGGCACCGTCGGGTCGATCTTCACCAGCGACGAGCGCGCGACCACCGCGTACTCCGCAAAGCACGAAATGCCGGAATAATGGGCGATGAACCGGCCCTCGCGGCTGAGCCGCCGGCCGCCGGTGAGCAGTTCGCCGCGCGCGCGCATCTGCGGCCATCGCGTGCACACGTTGGGCCGGCCGCGCCTGCAATTGCGGCACTCCCCGCAACTCGGCACGAACACGAAGACCACATGATCGCCGCTCTTGAGATCGCGAATACCGGCGCCAGCCGCGACGACGACGCCGGCGCCTTCGTGGCCGGGAATGGTCGGCAACGTGCGCGGCCGGCTGTTGTCGATCGTCGAGAGATCCGAATGGCACAAGCCGGCGCCCGCGACCTTGACCAGAACTTCCCCCTCGCCCGGGCCCTCGAGGTCGACGGTTTCGATGCGCAGGGGCCGGCTGTCGGCGTAGGGGCGCGGCAGGCCCTGCTGGTAGAGAACCGCGGCGGTCATCTTCATGGCGTCCCCACAATCGTGCGGCTGCGATGCGCCCAGCCGTCGATCATACTATCATCCGCAGGCGCCCGTGCCCGGCGGCGCTCATCGCCGGCGCCGCGTTTGGGAGGAGTCGATGAAGCTGGGCAAGCTTGGTGTGTGGACCGCGTTGGACGGCGTGACCGCGGCGGCGGGACTCGTGATCGCAAGGCGGGTCGAGGCGCGCGGTTACGCGGCGCTGTGGATGCCCGAGAGCCGCGGGCGCAACGTGCTCGCGCATTCGGCATGGCTCCTGGCCGGCACGGAAAAGCTGATCGTGGCGCCCGGCATTGCCAACATCTACGCGCGCGACGCCATGGCCATGGCCAATGCCCAGCGCGGGTTGAACGAGCAGTCGGGCGGGCGTTTCCTGCTCGGCATCGGGGTTTCGCACGTGCCGATGGTCAGCGGCTTGCGCGGCCACGTGTACGGCAAGCCGGTCGCGACCATGCGGGCCTATCTGGACGCGATGCGCACCGCGCCCTATCTGGCGCCGCCGCCGCCGGAGCCGCCGCTGACCATCATCGCGGCGCTCGGCCCGCGCATGCTGGCGCTCTCCGCCTCGCACGCCGACGGCGCGCATCCCTACAACGTCCCGCCCGAGCACACGGCGGAGGCGCGGCGCATCCTCGGCCCGGACAAGCTGCTGTGTCCCGAGCAGATGGTCGTGCTGGAGAAGGACCCGTCCGAAGCGCGCCGCATCGCCCGCGCCGCGCTCGAGCGCTATATGAAGCTCGAGAACTACGTCAACAATTGGCGGCGGCTCGGCTTCGGCGACAACGACCTCGCCGGCGGCGGCTCCGACCGGTTCATCGACGCCAACGTCGGGTGGGGCGACGA
>DASZJC010000527.1:0-8169 GCA_035948495.1 Xanthobacteraceae bacterium
TTCGGCTACATCGGCATGGGGCAATATCTCAACGGCATCGTCGCCGGCCACGTGTCGAAGACCAAGAAGCTCGGCTTCGTCGCCGCCAAGCCGATCCCGCAGGTACTCGTGAACATCAACAGCTACACGCTCGGCGCGCGCTCGGTCGACCCGAGCATCACGACGCAAGTCATCTTCACCGGCGAATGGACGCTGCCGGTCAAGGAGGCCGAGGCCACCAACAGCCTCGCCGACCAGGGCGTCGACGTGATCACCGTTCACGTGGACGGCCCGAAGGTCGCCATGGAGACGGCGGAGCGGCGCGGCATCTACTGCTGCGGCTATCACGCCAACCAGCAAAAACTCGCGCCCAAGGGCTATCTGACCGGCGCCGAGTGGAACTGGGAAAAGGTCTACCGCATGTTCGTCGAGAAGGCGCAGAAGGGCGAGCCGCTGCCGAACTTCGTGCGCGGCGGGCTGGCGGAAGGCTTCATCAAAATGTCGCCTTACGGCCCGGCGGTGCCGGAGGCGGCGCGCAAGAACGCCGACGCGGTCAAGGCCGAGATCACGAAAGGCGGCTACGCGGTGTTCAAGGGCCCGCTCAAGGACAACAAGGGCAAGGAAATCATTCCTGCCGGCAAGGCCTATCAGGAAACCGCGATCGAGCTTGAGTCCATGAACTATCTCGTCGACGGCGTGGTGGGATCGACCTCCTGACCATGGTTGCCATTTCTGCTGCGGACCGGGCCGCCGACTATTCCCGGTCGCGGGATGCCGCGACCGGCCGGGACTCGACCTATCCGCTGCGGCGCGCGCTCGAGGCGCTGCTGGTGCCGCTGATCGCGCTCGCACTGGCGGCGGGCGCGTTCTCGTTGTTCCTTCTGTTCCTCGGCAAGTCGCCGGCGGACTTCTTCACCCTGGTGTGGCGCGGCGCCTTCGGCAGCTGGTTCTCGTTTCAGAACACGCTGCAACGCGCCGCCCCCTTGCTGCTCACCGCGTTGTGCATGGCCGTGCCCGCCCATCTCGGCCTCGTCGTCATCGGTGGCGAAGGCGCGGTGGTGCTGGGCGGGCTTGCCGGCGCCGCGGTCGCGCTGCCGCTCCTAGGCGCGCCGCCATTCGTTATCTGGATCGCCATGGGCCTTGCCGGCATCGCCGCCGGCGGCGCCTGGATCGGGCTGGCCGGTTGGCTGCGCGCGCGGCGCGGCATCAACGAAACGATCTCGAGCCTGCTGCTCGCCTACGTGGCGATCGCGCTGTTCAACCATATCGTCGAAGGGCCGCTGCGCGATCCCTTGAGCCTCAACAAGCCGTCGACCGCGCCGATCGGCGACGCCAACATGCTCGGCACCTTGCCGGGCACCGACATCCATCCCGGGCTCGCGGTCGGCGTCGTCGCCTGCATCGTCTTCTGGGTTCTCATCTACCGCACCAGCTTCGGCTTCGGCGCCCGCGTCACCGGCGGCAACATCCGCGCGGCGCAGCTGCAGGGATTGCCGGTCGCGCGCCTGATCGTGATCGCCTGCGCGCTCGGCGGCGGCTGCGCCGGCTTGGCCGGCGCGATCGAGGTGGCGGCCGTGCACGGCAACGCCAACGCCTCGCTCGCGGCCGGCTACGGCTACGCCGGCATCCTCATCGCGTTCCTGGCGCGCTTCAATCCGCTCGCCATCGCCCCGATGACGCTCCTCGTCGGCGGCATCACCGCGTCGGGTGGCCTGGTGCAGCGGCGCCTCAACATGCCGGACGCCACTGTGCTGCTGCTGCAGGGCATGATCTTCCTGTCGATTCTCGCGAGCGAGACCTTCTACGGCCGCATGCACTGGTTCCAGCCGCGGGGGACCGTGCAATGAACGGCTTCGGCACCGTCGCGGTCGCGTTGCTCGCCGGCTCATTGCGGGTGAGCACGCCGTTCCTGTTCGTGAGCATCGGCGAATGCCTCACCGAGAAGGCCGGGCGCATCAACCTCGGCAACGAGGGCGCGCTCGTGCTCGGCGCGATGATCGCCTACGCGACGTCTTACGAGACCGGCTCGCCGTGGCTCGGCGTTCTCGCCGCCATGCTCGGCGGCGCGGTGCTCGGCGGCATCCACGGCGCGGTGTGCGGCTTGGCCAGAGTCAACGACATCGCCATGGGCATCGCCATCATGCTCGGCGGCACCGGCGTCGCCTTCTTCTTCGGCAAGCCTTACGTGCAGCCGAGCGCGCCGCTCTTGCCCACCATTCCGCTCGGCTTCTGGTCGGACGCGTCGCAGGTGCGCAGCGCGCTCGACGTGAGCCCGCTGTTCTTCCTCGGCGTTGCCCTCGCCTTGGCGCTCGCCTGGATCTTCCGCAACACCCGCGCCGGCCTCACCGTGCGCATCGTCGGCGACAGCGCCGACGCCGCCAAGGCCATGGGCCTGCCGATCGAACGCATCCGCTTCCTCACCACGCTGATCGGCAGCGGGCTTGCCGGCATCGGCGGCGCGTTCCTCTCGCTGTGCTATCCGGCGAGCTGGAACGAGGGCCTGTCCTCCGGTCAGGGCCTGGTGGCGGTCGCGCTCGTGGTGTTCGCGCGGTGGAATCCGCTCAACTGCGTTTACGCGGCGCTGCTGTTCGGCGCCGCCGGCGCGCTCGGCCCCTCGCTGCAGACGATCGGCATCAGTAAGGGCTATTATCTGTTCTATGCCGCGCCCTACGTGCTCACTTTGGTCATGATGATCCTGACCGTCACGCCCGGGCGGTCGCTGCGCGGCATGCCGGGCGAATTGTCGCTCATGCGGACGTAGTAGCCCGCATGGAGCGAAGCGGAATGCGGGATCCCGGATTACGCGCTTCGCGCTCCATCCGGGCTACAAGCTAGGAGGAAGCAACCATGAGCGGATTAGGCGGTCTGAACAAATCACCCAACGGCGTCGTCATCGGGCTCGTCCAGCTGCAGCTGCCGGTGGTCGCGACGCCGGCCGATCTCGCCCGGCAGACCGAGACCATCGTCGCCATGGTGGGCAAGGCGCGGCGCAACATGCCGACCATGGACCTCGTGGTCTTCCCCGAATACGCGCTGCACGGGCTCTCCATGGACACCAACGCGGCGATCATGTGCGCGCTCGACGGGCCGGAGGTGGCGGCGTTGCGCAAGGCCTGCGTCGACAACGCCATCTGGGGCTGCTTCTCGCTGATGGAGCGCAACCCGTCCGGCAATCCCTACAATTCCGGCATCATCGTCTCCGACCAGGGCGAGATCGCGCTTTATTACCGCAAGCTCCATCCCTGGGTGCCGGTCGAGCCGTGGGAGCCCGGCGATCTCGGCATTCCGGTGGTGACCGGGCCGAAGGGCGCGAAGATCGCGCTGATCATCTGCCACGACGGCATGTTTCCCGAGATGGCGCGCGAGGCCGCCTACAAGGGCGCCGAGATCATGCTGCGCACCGCCGGCTACACCGCGCCGATCCGCGACTCCTGGCGCTTCACCAACCAGTCGAACGCGTTCTGCAACCTGATGGTCACCGCCAACGTGTGCATGTGCGGGTCGGACGGCACGTTCGATTCCATGGGGGAGGGGATGATCGTCAATTTCGACGGAAGCTTGCTCGCCCACGGCACCTCCGGCCGGCCCAACGAAATCATCACCGCCGAGGTGCGCCCCGACCTCGTGCGCGAGGCGCGCGTCAACTGGGGCGTCGAGAACAACATCTACCAGCTCGGCCATCGCGGCTTCACGGCGGTCGCCGGCGGCGCGCAGGATTGTCCCTACACCTACATGCGCGATCTCGTGGCCGGCCGCTACCGGCTGCCGTGGGAGGACGACGTGAAAGAAGTCGACGGGACCTCGTGCGGCTTCGAGAAGCCGACGCGGCGCTACGGTTCGCGGCACGCGGAGGCGGCCGAATGAGCAGCCGTAGCCCGCATGGAGCGAAGCGGAATGCGGGAACAGTGCCCCGGATTTCGCTTCGCTTCATCCGGGCTACGAAGGTTGGAGTGAGGAGGAAACAATGAGCGCCGTCGCCCACGCCGACGCGCAACCCTCGGGCCGCACCGTCAAGTCCGATCCCTATCCGTGGCCCTACGACGGCGACCTGCGCCCCGACAACACGGCGCTGATCGTCATCGACATGCAGACCGACTTCTGCGGCAAGGGCGGCTACGTCGACGCCATGGGCTACGATCTCTCGCTCACGCGCGCGCCGATCGAGCCGATCCGCCGCGTGCTCGCGGCGATGCGGGGCAGGCACTATCACATTATACATACGCGCGAGGGGCACCGGCCGGATCTCGCCGACCTGCCGGAGAACAAGCGCTGGCGCTCGCGCCGGATCGGCGCCGGCATCGGCGACCCGGGCCCGTGCGGGCGCATCCTGGTGCGCGGCGAGCCCGGCTGGGAGATCATCCCGGAGCTTGCCCCGCTGCCGGGCGAGACCGTGATCGACAAGCCCGGCAAGGGCAGCTTCTGCGCCACCGATCTCGAGCTGATCCTGCGCACGCGCGGCATCCGCAACATCGCGCTCGCCGGCATCACCACCGACGTGTGCGTGCACACCACCATGCGCGAGGCGAACGACCGCGGCTTCGAATGCGTGCTGCTGGAGGATTGTTGCGGGGCGACCGACCACGGCAACCATCTCGCCGCGGTCAAGATGGTCAAGATGCAGGGCGGCGTGTTCGGCGCGGTGAGCACGAGCGACGCGCTCGTTGCCGCCGTCTGAGGGAGCCGGCACCATGCACGCGATCGGGGTCGAGGCGGTCGGCGTCACCAAGCGGTTCGGCGCCTTCACCGCGCTCGACAACGTCTCGTTCAAGATCGCCAAGGCGAGCGTGCATGCGCTCCTGGGCGAGAACGGCGCCGGCAAGTCGACGCTCGTCAAATGCCTGCTCGGCTATTACCAGGCCGACGAGGGCTCGTTCATCGTCGACGCGCGCGAAGCGACGATCGAGCGCCCGGCCGACGCCGACCGGCTCGGCCTCGGCATGGTCTACCAGCACTTCACCCTGGTGCCGTCGATGACGGCGGCGGAAAACCTGGTGATGTCGCGCGCCGACGTGCCGCAGATCATCGACTGGAAGGCGGAGCGGGCGCGCCTGGAGACGTTCCTGGAAAAAATGCCGTTCCGCGTGCCGCTCGACGTTCCGGTCGGACTGCTGGCGAGCGGCGAGCGCCAGAAGACCGAGATCCTCAAGCAGCTCTATCTCGACCGCCGTTTCCTGGTGCTCGACGAGCCGACCTCGACCTTGACGCCGAGCGAAGCGGAGGAGGTGCTCGGCCTCATTCGCGGCATCACCGCGCGCGGCGACATCACCACCGTCATCATCACCCACAAGCTCAAGGAGGTGGCCGCCTTCGCCGACGAGGTGACGGTGCTGCGCAAGGGCCGCGTCGTGGGCGGCGGGCACACGCGCGAGCTCGGCCCGGCCGAACTCACCGAACTCATGATCGGCGAACTCGAAGTGGCCGAGAACCCGGATCGGCGCGGCACGCCCGAGGCGCCGCCGCGGCTCGAGCTGCGCGGCCTGCGCAGCGAGGCCGGGCTCGGCCGCGCCCGGGTGAATATCGAGGCGCTCGACGTGCGCCCCGGCGAAATCCTCGGCGTCGCGGGAATCTCCGGCAACGGCCAGAGCACGCTGGTCGAGATCATCGGCGGGCAGCGCAAGCCGGCGGCCGGCGAGATCCGCGTATCGGGCGCGCCCTATCACGCGACCCGCGAGGAGGCGCAGGCCTTGAAGGTGCGCGTGCTCCCCGAAGAGCCGCTGCGCAACGGCTGCGTCCCGTCGATGAGCGTGCGCGACAATCTCAACCTGCGCCGGTTCGACCGCGGCAAGGAGGGCGCGCGGCGCGCCTGGCCCGATCGCGCCGACATGGCGGATTGGGCGCGCGGCATGATCGCGGCCTACGGCATCAAGGCGCCGTCCGATCAGGTGCCGATCTCCGCGCTCTCCGGCGGCAACGTGCAGCGCACCGTGCTGGCGCGCGAACTCGACGGCAAGGTGGCGCTGCTGGTTGCCGCCAACCCTTGCTTCGGGCTCGACGTGAAGGCGGTGAGCGAAATCCGCGCCCGCATCGTCGCCGCGCGCAACGCCGGCACCGCCGTGCTGCTGCTCTCCGAGGACCTCGACGAGATCCTCGAACTCTCCGACCGCATCGTCGTCATGCGCGAGGGGTCGATCGTCTACGAGACGGCGGGCACCGGCGCCGACGCGCGCACCATCGGCGGCCACATGGTCGGGCGGGGGTGAGCCGCCGTAGCCCGCACGAGCGAAGCGATATGCGGGGCGACACGGATTTCACGCTGCGCGCTCATCCGGGCTACGTGCTCGATCGCATCGGTTGCTTGTAGAGCGTGGCGGCGATTGCAGGAGCCGGCATCCTCCTCGATAATCGGTGCATGGGGGCGGGCCGGCTCTGGAGACCGACATGCTCGACAAGCCGTCCAAGGATACGCAGCCCGCGCTCCCCCGGCGTCTGCTGCAATTGCTCGGCTACGGGGACGAAGCGGCGCCGCAAAAGGCCCCGACCCGCGCGCCCAAGGAACCGGAGGAGCGCAAGCACCAGTTTGCGACCTGGTATGTCTTTGCGGCGTTCCTCGGGGTGATGCTGATCCAGTTCCTGTGGCTGCGCTACACCCAGGTCGAAACGATCCCTTACAGCCAATTCGAGCAGCTCCTCGAAGATAACAAGATTTCCGACGTGCTGGTGGGAAGCGACACCGTCCAGGGCACGTTGAAGGAGCCGTTCCCGGACGGCCGCAAGCTGTTCTACACGGTCCGTGTCGACCCAGAACTTTCCGACAGACTCAAGGCGCACGGCGTCATCGTCACCGGGGCGCCGTCGAGCACCGTGCTGTCGACGATCCTCTCCTGGGTGCTGCCGATCTTCGTCTTCTATCTGATCTGGATGTACGGCTTCCGCCGCATGGCGGAGCGCCAGGGCCTCGGCGGCCTGATGACGATCGGAAAATCGCGCGCCAAGGTCTATGTCGAGACCGACACCAAGGTGACGTTCAAGGACGTGGCCGGCGTCGACGAAGCGAAGTTCGAGCTGCAGGAAGTCGTCCAGTTCCTGCGCGATCCGAAGTCGTACGGGCGGCTCGGCGCGCGCATCCCGAAGGGGATTCTCCTGATTGGGCCGCCGGGAACCGGCAAGACGCTGCTGGCGCGCGCGGTCGCCGGGGAGGCCGGCGTGCCGTACTTCTCGATTTCCGGCGCCGAGTTCGTCGAAATGTTCGTCGGCGTCGGCGCCGCGCGGGTGCGTGACCTGTTCGAGCAGGCGCGCCGCGCGGCTCCGTGCATCATCTTCATCGACGAACTCGACGCGCTCGGCCGCAGCCGCATGGCAGGCGCGGTCGGGGGCTATGACGAGAAGGAGCAGACGCTCAACCAGCTGCTCGCCGAGCTCGACGGCTTCGACCCGTCGACCGGCGTGATCCTGCTCGGCGCCACCAATCGGCCGGAGGTGCTCGACCCGGCGCTGCTGCGGCCGGGCCGGTTCGACCGCCAGGTGGTGGTCGACCGCCCCGAGCGCAAAGGCCGGCTGGAAATACTCAAAGTGCACATCGGCAAGATCGCGCTCGCGCCCGACGTCGATCTCGAACAGGTCGCCGGATTGACGCCCGGGTTCACCGGCGCCGACCTCGCCAACCTGGTCAACGAGGCGGCCATCATCGCCACGCGGCGCCAAGCCACCGCCGTGACGCTCGAGGATTTCACCGCGGCGATCGAGCGGATCGTCGCCGGCCTGGAGAAGAAGAGCCGCGTGCTCAATCCGCAGGAGCGCCGCCGCGTCGCCTATCACGAGATGGGCCACGCGCTCGTCGCCGCCAGCCTGCCGGGCGTCGACCCGGTGCACAAAGTGTCGATCATTCCGCGCGGCGTCGGCGCGCTCGGCTATACCATCCAGCGCCCGACCGAGGACCGGTTTCTCCTGGGGCGCGGCGACCTCGAAAACCGCATCGCCGTGCTCATGGGCGGCCGCGCGTCGGAGGCGCTGATCTTCGACGGCGAACTGTCGACCGGAGCGGCCGACGACCTGCAGCGGGCGACCGAAATCGCCGTGCAAATGGTCACGCGGTACGGAATGAACGAGACGATCGGGCCGCGCACCTATGCGCCGCCTCCCCAGCCGTTCCTGACCGGCGCCCAAACGAGCCACGTCGAGGCTTCGCAGACGACCGAGCGCGAGATCGACGTGGCGGTGCGCGATATCGCCGCGAAGGCGTTCGAGCGGGCA
>DASZJC010000528.1:0-1730 GCA_035948495.1 Xanthobacteraceae bacterium
TCGGCGATCCGCGCGCCGTCGCCGTCGCCGTAGCGGGCGACCGCAAGCGGCACCATCACCTCGTGGCCCTGGCCGCGATAGCGCATGAACGCGTGGCGCTCTTCTTCGAGCGGGCCGTCGGGCGCGCCTTGGCGCACGATCGCCTCGGCCTCCGCGCGCATGTCGGCGTAGAGCGCGTTGGCGTCGGCGGCGTCGAAGGTCGAAAGCTTCTGCAGCCGGCTGCGGACGATTTCGTAGGCGATCGGCGCGCGCAGGAAGCCGACCGCCGAGCCTACTCCGGCACTGGTCGGGACGAGGATGCGGTCCATGCCGAGCTTCTCGGCCACCCGCGCCGCATGCAGCGGCGCCGCGCCCCCGAACGCGATCAGCACCCGCCCGCGCGCGTCCTTGCCGCATTCGATCGCGTGCACGCGCGCCGCGTTCGACATGTTCTCGTCGACCATCTCGCTCAATCCCAGCGCCGCGAGCATCGGCGCGAGGTCGAGCGACCGGCCGACGCCGCGCTCGATCGCCGTGCGCGCGGCCGCGATGTCGAGCCGCATCCGGCCACCCGAGAACGCCGCCGGGTCGATACGGCCGAGCACCAAGTCGGCGTCGGTGACGGTGGGCTCCGTGCCGCCGCGCCCGTAGCACGCCGGTCCGGGCTCGGCGCCGGCGCTGTCCGGGCCGACGCCGATGCGCTTCATGCGGTCGACCCGCGCGATCGAGCCGCCGCCGGCGCCGATCTCCACCATCTCGATCACCGGGATGCGCAGCGGCAGGCCGCTGCCCTTCTTGAACCGGTACATGCGCGCGACCTCGAATACCCGGTTCGTCTGCGGCTTGAACGCGTCGATCAGGCAAATCTTGGCGGTGGTGCCGCCCATGTCGAAGGAGATCACCTGATCGAGCCCGCGCTGGCGCGCGATGTGGCTGGCGAAGATGGCGCCGCCCGCCGGTCCGGATTCGACGAGGCGCACCGGACTGCGGAACGCCGTCTCGACCGTGGTGAGGCCGCCGCCCGAGAGCATCAGGAACAGCGGGCAGCCGATGCCGGCGGCTTCGAGGTCGCGCCGCAAGTTGGCGACATACGTTGCGATCAGCGGCTGCAGGTAGGCGTTGGCGCAGGCGGTCGAGAAGCGCTCGTACTCGCGCATTTCCGGCGACACCTCGCACGACAGCGTCACGGCAACCCGCGGCAGCCGCTTCGCCAGCATCGCGCCGATGCGCCGTTCGTGGCGCGGCTCGGTGAAGCTGTGCAGCAGGCCCACCGCCACGGCCGCGACGCCTTGGCGCTCGATCTCGTCCATGGCGCGCTCAACGTCCGCCTCGTCGAGCGGGGTGAGCACGCGTCCACCCGCGTCGATGCGCTCGTTGACGGTCAGGCGCAGCCGGCGCGGCACCAGCGGCGGCGGCAGGTCGATGCCGACGTCGTACTGCTCGAACCGGTTCTCGTGGCGGATTTCGATGGTGTCGCGGAAGCCGTGGGTGGTGATGAGCGCGGTCTTGGCGCCCTTGCGCTCGATCAGCGCGTTGGTGGCGAGCGTGGTGCCGTGAATGATGATGGAGAGCGCCGACGCCGGCACGCGCGCCTCGGCGAGCACGGCCGCGATCGCCGCGATCACCCCGCGCTCCGGCGCCGCCGGGGTAGTCAGCACCTTGGCGGTATAGCGGCGGCCGCCGCTGTCGAGCGCCACGTCCGTGAACGTGCCCCCGATGTCGACGCCCAGACGATGGTCCATGCTTGCCCC
>DASZJC010000529.1:0-6217 GCA_035948495.1 Xanthobacteraceae bacterium
GCGGTGAACCTGTCCGGAATCGAGCACCTTCTGCATGACATCTCGGGTCAGATCGAGACGCTGCGCCGGCCGTGCCCGGTCGAGGATTCGGTCGAGGCCCTGCGGCGCGAGCTTGTCGAGATCGGGCGAACCGTGACCGCGGCGACGCCGCAGCCTTCGCTCGACGCGATGCACTCCGAGCTGCAATCGATCGCCGAACGCATCGATCGCGGCCGCGCGCCCGCCGCCGACGCCCCGGCCCTCTCCGCCATCGAGCGCGGCCTCAACGAAGTGCGCGACGCGCTCAACGCGCGCCCGCCGGCACGGAGCCAGCCGGGCTCCGCCGACGCGAACGCGCTCGCGCGCAACGGGACCGACCCGGAAACCCTCGACCATCTCGAGAGCGCGATTGCGGAACTGCGCAACGTTTCGACCCGGGTTGCCTCGGGCGATCAACTCGCCGCGCTCGCCAACGACGTGCGCGCGATGGGCGCCAAGCTCGATCGCGTGAGCCCGCCGGCCGCGCCCGCTCCGGACGGGATGGATGATTTGATCCGGCGCATGGACGCGCTGGCCGTCGCGCTCGAAGGCCGCCCGGAGCCAAGCGAACGCGCCGAGGGCGCGCAGATCGAAAGTCAGCTCAACCGCCTCACCGACCAGCTGGATGCGATCGAGGCCGCGGCAGACCGGCGCGGGTTCAAGCAACTGGAAGGCCAAATCGCGCAGCTCACGCAGAAGCTCGAAGCGGCGGACGAGCGATTGGGCAATCTCGGGGCGATCGAGCACGCGGTCGCCGATCTGGTGGAGCAACTGCAGGATACGCGGGCGAGCGCGCTCGATGCGGCCGAGCAGGCGGCGCGCGCCGCCGTCCGCGAGATGGTCGGCACGTCGCCCGGCACCGGCCCCGAAGTCGGCGGCCTCAAGCAGGAGCTTGCCGACTTCCGTGCCACCCAGGCGGATATCGACCGCCGCACCCAGGACCTGCTCGAAACCCTGCAAGGCACGCTCGAACGGCTGGTCGACCGGCTCGCCGTGATCGAGACCGACGTGCGCCCCGCGACGGCGCCCGCGGGCCTGGCGCCGGAGGTTGCCCCGTCGGCCCCGCCGGTCATGGCCCAGCCGGGCCGGCCGATGGCGCCTGCCGGCGAACGCCGCCCGATCAACGCGGGCCTGCCCGCCGATCATCCGCTCGAACCCGGCACCGGCGCGCCGCGCGGGCGCGCACCGACGCCGGCCGAACGGATCGCCGCGTCCGAGGCGATGCTGCGGCCGAGACCGGCCGCGGAGCCGGCCGGCAAGGCGAACTTCATTGCCGCCGCGCGCCGCGCCGCCCAGGCAGCGGCGGCCGATGCCTCATGGGAGGGGACGCGCTCGCCGGACGAGAGGCCGCGCGGATCGGTGCTGGGAACGGTCGGGGGGGCGATCGCCAAGCGACGCCGGCCGCTGATGATCGGCATCGGCATCATCCTGCTCGTGCTCGGTACCCTGCAGCTCGTGACCAATTTCCTGGGCTCGGGCGGGCCGCGACATGCGCCGACCGAAACCACCGGCACGCGCGAGGAGACGCCGGCCGCTCCCGCGCTTCCGAACGGCATGGCGGCCCCGACCGACGCCGCACCTGTTCCCTCGCCTGTGGTGCCGCCGGCCCCGGCGGACAAATCGGAAAACGCCCCGGCCGATCCCGCGGCCACGAGCGCACCCAGTGTCCCGAACTTCATGATGCCGGTCGACGTCACCGGGTCCACTGGCCCCGCAACCATAGCCGTCGCACCCCCAATTCCCGCGGCGGCCGCGCCGCCACCCCTCGCCGACAAGCCGCTGCCGCCGACCGTGGGGCCGGGACTGCGCAGCGCTGCGCTCGCCGGCAACCCGGCGGCCGAGTACGAGCTGGCCGTGCGTTACGCCGATGGACGCGGCGTCCCGGCGAGTATCGAGGAGGCGGCGCACTGGTTCGAGCGCGCCGCCAACCACGGCTTGGCCCCGGCGCAGTACCGTCTCGGCAGTCTCTACGAGAAGGGCCAAGGCGTGAAGAAGGATCTCGAGGCCGCGCGCCGCCTCTACACCGCCGCCGCCACCAAGGGTAACGGCAAGGCCATGCATAACCTCGCCGTGCTCTACGCCGAGGGACTGAACGGCGATCCCGATTATCGCGCCGCCTCGGAATGGTTCCGCAAGGCCGCCGACCGTGGCGTCGCCGACAGCCAGTACAATCTCGGCATCCTCTACGCGCGCGGCATCGGCGTCGAACGGAACCTCGCCGAGTCCTACAAATGGTTCGCCCTCGCCGCCCAGCAGGGCGACAAGGACGCGGTGAAGAAACGCGACGACGTGGCCGGAAGGCTCGATGCGCAATCGCTGGGGGCGGCGCGGCTTGCCGTGCAGACCTTCACGGCCGATCCGCAGCCCGCCGATGCCGTCGAGGTCAAGGCGCCGCCCGGCGGATGGGAGAAGCCCGCCGCGGCCGCCCGCCCCGGCAAGGTGAAACCGGCGGTCGGCTCGCCGCGTAAATTGAGTCCGACATAGCCTAGATTGCCTGCGCCCTGGAAATGGCGTAACGCCGCATTCAATCTAGCGAGGCGCGGCGACGGCTTGGCCGCGCGCTCGTCAAGGAGCGGCCTGCGCCGGGGCCGGATTACCTTGATCGGGCCTCGCCCGGCCAAGGCAATCCTGCAGACTTCCGCATGCCGGGCTTGTCGTACCCGCGGGCCGGCACGGCCTCGCGGGCCGGCACCGTTTCCGATTGCTAAAGCGGGATGACCTTTCTCCGAATCGTCATCCGCTTTAGGTCATTGCTGAAGCCCGCATGGGCGTCGACGAAACCTGAAACGGCGGACGCCGCCCGTGGAAATTTATCTCCCCATCGCCGATCTGCCGGTCAACCTGTTCCTCCTCTTCTTCATGGGGATCGCGGTCGGATTCATTTCCGGCATGTTCGGCATCGGCGGCGGCTTCCTGATGACGCCGCTGTTGATTTTCATCGGCATCACGCCCGCCGTCGCGGTCGCCAGCGTGGCGAGCCACATCAGCGCATCGTCGTTCTCCGGCGTGATCGCCTATTGGCGCCGGAGCGCGATCGACATCGCGCTCGCGCTGATGCTGCTGTGCGGCGGCATCATCGGCACCGCCGCCGGCGTGTGGCTGTTCACGTTCCTGCGGTCGATCGGTCAGCTCGACATCACCATCGGACTGTCCTACGTCATCCTGCTGGACATCGTCGGCTGCATGATGATCGCCGAGAGCGTCCGCGCCATCATGCGCGCCCGGCAGGGCAAGCCGGCCGAGCTGCGCCGGCCCGGCAGCCATACCTGGATCCACGGGCTGCCGTTCAAGATCCGGTTCAAGCAATCGAAGATCTACGTCTCCGCCATTCCGGTCTGCGTGATCGGCTTCGTCATCGGCTTCATCGGCGCCGTCATGGGCATCGGCGGCGGCTTCCTGCTGGTGCCGGCGCTGATCTATCTCATGCGCGTGCCGACCGGCGTGGTGGTGGGCACGTCGATGTTTCTCACTCTGGTGACGATGTCCGGCGCCACCGTGATGCACGCCGCCACCAACCACCTGGTCGACGCGGTGCTGGCCCTCACCCTGATGGTCGGCGGCGTCATCGGCGCGCAGTTCGGCGTGCGCGCGGGACAGAGGATTCGCGGCGAGCAGCTGCGGCTGCTGCTCGGCATCCTCGTGTTCCTGGTCGGGCTGCGCTTCGCCTACGACCTGATCCTGCGGCCGGACGAGCTCTACTCGGTGCGTCTGCTCGAGAACGGGATGTGACGATGCGACGCCTCCTCGGCCCGGCGGCGGCACTCCTCCTGGGGCTCGGCTGGGCCGGCGAAGCGCGCGGCGAACACCTCGTGGTCGCGCTGTCGAGCCATCAGGTGCAGATCAACTCCAGCTTCGTCGGAACCGATCTGGTGCTGTTCGGCTCGATCGAGCGGGACGAGAAGAGCGTGGCGCGCAACGGCGGCTACGACATCGTCGTGCGGGTGACCGGTCCGCCGCAGACCGAGGTGACGCGCCGCAAGGATCGCGTAGTCGGAATCTGGGTCAACACCGAATCCCGCATGTTCATCGATGCGCCCGGCTACCTCGCCATGCTGTCCAATCGGCCGCTCAACGAAATCGCCGGGCCCGAAGGATTGCGGCGCTACCGGATCGGGCTGGAGAACGTCACCTTCCCGCAATTGATCTCCGGCGACATCGGCGACGTCCCGCTCAACGATCCGTTCCGGATGGCCTTCCTGCGGCTCAACCGCGAGCTGCGGCTCTATCGCGAAGTCCCCAATGCGGTCACGTTCCTCACCCCGAACCTGTTCCGCGCCGCCATCCGGATCCCCGCCAACGTTCCGGTCGGCACCTATCTGGTCGACGCGAACCTCTTCGCCGAGGGCGTGATGCTTGCGTCGAGCAATTCCGCGATCGAGATCCAGAAAGTGGGCTTCGAGCAGTTCGTCGCCAGCAGCGCACGCGACCACGGCCTGCTGTACGGGCTGGCGACCGCCGGCCTTGCCCTGCTCACCGGCTGGATCGCCTCGGTCGTGTTCCGGCGGGATTGAGCAAAAAGGCGAATAGTGAGTAGCGAATAGCGAATAGAAGACAAAATTTCCAACTCGTCCTTCGCCATTCGCTCTCTTATAACTATTCGCTATTCGCTACCCGCCCGCCACCTCGATCTGCACATCGACGTTGTTGCGCGTCGCGTGCGAATAGGGGCAGATCTTCTCGTGCGCTTCCTTGGCGAGCGCCGACAGATCGGCCTGCGGCAGGCTCTTGTCCTCGACCCGCAGCTTCACCGCGAGGCCGAAGCCGCCGCCCTCGCGCGGGCCGATCGACACCGCGCAGGTGACCGCGGCCTTGCTCGCGTCCTTCTTGTGCTGCTTGCCGACGAAATCGAGCGCGCCGCCGAAGCACGCCGCGTAGCCGGCGGCAAACAGATGCTCCGGCGTGGCGGTGCCGGGCTTGCCCGGCCCGCCCATCTCCTTGGGCACCGACAGGTCGGCATCGACGATGCCGTCGCTCGTGCGCGTGTGCCCGTTGCGGCCGCCGACCGCAGTCGCGGTCGCGGTGTAGAGCGGCTTGATCTTGTCCATGGCTTCCTCCGGTTCATTGCCTCGCCGATTCTTAGGTCGGCGGGCGTCGCGATGACAAGTTGACGCGTGCCGTCTCAAGCGGTCGCGGTCGTGAACGTGATCCGGCCGGCTTCGCCGCCCTTGCGGTGGGGGCGGACGGTAATTTCCACATCCTGATTGAGCGCCGTGAGCATGCGCATCAGACGCTCGATCGAATATCCGCGCAGCCGGCCATGCAGCAAATTCGACAGATCGGGCTGGCTTATGCCGACGAGCTTTGCCGCCGCCGTTTGGGTCAGCTTTCGTTCCTTGATGAGGCGGTGCAGCTCAACCACGATTTTCGATTTGAGCAGCAAGTCCTCGGCGTCGGGCAGCCCAAGATCGGCAAAGACATTGCCGCTTCCGGCCTCGACTTTGATCCGGCGTTTCTTCATTGCTTGAGTCTTCCTTCGCTTAATCGCGCCGCGTAATCCGCTTCAGCGGTCCGCAGCCGCGTCTTGATCAACTCGATTTCCGTCCTCGGGGTCTCGATGCCTTTCTTCGACTTCTTCTGAAAGACATGAAGCACGTAGACCACGCTCGTGAAGCGCACCGTATAGACGGCGCGGTACGTATCACCCGCGAAGTCTTCAACGACTTCGAGGACACCGCGCCCGCCAAACCCTCGTAGCGCCTTCGCTGACGGCGATTCTCCGCCGCATTGAGCTTCGTAAATGGCATGGCCGATACTCACTCGGACTTTGGCTGGAAGCGCCCTCAGCTCCCTCCGGCTCGAGCCGACGAACAAGCATGGCTTTGGGTTTGATTGTTCATGCTCCACGGTCCCATTATAGTAATAGTACTATACCAGGTCAAGCGAGCAGCCCGCACGCGGATTGCACTGCGCTCCACCAGGATTACGATGCGCATGATGAGCGCCAGCGATCGCTCGCGCATCGCGATTGCCATCGGCGGCCGCTCGGCCGCCGCATAGGTCCTTTCATCATGCGCCTGTGCCGGTTTGCCGGGGATCGCCTCGGCCTCGTCCGCGGCGAAGAGGTGTTCGACGTCACCGCCGCGCTCGCCGCCCTGCCGAGCCATCGCTACCCGCTGCCGCGGCACGATCCGCTGATCGCGCATCTTGCCGAGCTGCGCGCCGGCATCGCGGCGGCCGCGCGGGACGCGACGCCGATCGC
>DASZJC010000530.1:0-2444 GCA_035948495.1 Xanthobacteraceae bacterium
GACCGCGCCACGCGCCACGCTGCGCCTGCAGTTCCACAAGAACTTCGCCTTCGCTGACGCCGCGCGCCTGGTGCCGTATTTCTCTGCGCTGGGCATCAGCCACGTCTATGCCTCCCCGATCCTCACCGCCCGCCCCGGCTCCCTGCACGGCTACGACGTGATCGACCCGACCCGGGTCAATCCCGAACTCGGAGGCGAGGACGGCCTGCGCAGTTTCGTGACGGCGCTCCGGCGCGTGGACCTCGGCCTCATCGTCGACATCGTACCTAACCACATGGCGGTCGGCCCCGGCAATGCGTGGTGGTGGGACGTGCTCCAGAACGGCCGGATGAGTGCCTATGCCGATTTCTTCGACATCGACTGGGAGGCGGACGACCCGGAGCTGCGCGGCAAGGTGCTGGCGCCTTTTCTCGGCTGCTCCTGTGCCGAGGCGGTGGCCGCGGGCGAGATCACGCTTTCGCACGAGATCCAGCGCGGCTACGTGATCAAATATTTCGAGCACCTGTTTCCCGTAGCGCGGCCCGACTGGACCGAAATCGAGCGCGAGAACCTCGCCGCTTACGACCCGACCGAAACCCGCGGGCGCGAGCGTCTGGCTGGCCTGCTCGCGCGCCAGCACTATCGTCTGGCGTGGTGGCGGGTGGCGAACGACGAAATCAACTGGCGGCGTTTCTTCGATATCAACGACCTGATCGGGGTGCGGGTCGGACACGACGACGTGTTCGAGGCAATCCACGCCACCGTGCTGCGGCTCTATGCGGAAGGCTTGATCGACGGCGTCCGCGTCGATCACATCGACGGCCTTTCCCATCCGGGCGGCTACGCCCGCAAGCTGCGCGCGCGGCTCACCGCGCTCGAAAGCTTGCGCCCGGCATTGGCGCCACGCGGGCCCGCGTACATCGTCGTCGAAAAAATTCTCGGGCCCGATGAACATTTGCGCCGCGATTGGGCGTGCGACGGCACCAGCGGCTATGATTTCATGGATCAGGTCAGCGCCGTGCTGCACGACGGCGCGGCGGAGAAGCCGCTCGCGGCGCTGTGGGCGAAGGTGAGCGGCCGGTCGCCGTCGTTTGCCGTCGAGGCCGAAGCGAGCCGCCGCGAGATTCTCGACCGCAGCTTCACCGCGCAGCTCGATGCCGCGGCGCGGGCGTTCCATCGCCTCGCGCGAGCGAACGGCTCCGACGCAAGCCGGCCGGCGATCCGGCGCGCGCTCATCGAAATCCTCGCGCACTTTCCGGTCTATCGCCTCTACACGGCGCCGGGCCGGCGATCGGAAGAAGACCTCGTCTTCCTCCAACACGCTCTCGTTGGTGCCGCGGCCACGTGCCTGCCGGGGGATCGACCCGCCGTCGACCTCCTCGACCACTGGCTCGCTGGCGAAGCAGCGCCGGACGCCGATGAGAAGCTGCTCGCGCGCGCGCTCACCGCATTTCATCAGCTCAGCGCGCCGGTCGCCGCCAAGGCGGTGGAAGACACCGCGTTCTACCGCTACGGCGCGCTGCTCTCTCGCATCGACGTCGGGTTCAATCCTGTCCGCTTCGCCGCCACGCCGGCTGATTTCCACACGGCCGCGCAGGTCCGGCGCGAGCACTTTCCCTTATCGATGCTGGGGACCGCCACCCACGACCACAAGCGCGGTGAGGACGTGCGCGCGCGCCTGGCAGTGTTGAGCGAAATTCCGCACGAATGGGCGGCCGCGCTCGAGCGCTGGCTCAGGCAAAGCGCGCCGCTGTGCGAGGCCATCGCGGGCATGCCCGCGCCGCACCCGCGCGATCTCGCGCTTCTGTTTCAAACTATCGCCGGTGCGTGGCCGCCGAACCTCACGCTCGAGGATGGCGCGGGCTGCAAGCAATTCGCCGAGCGCCTAGCTGCCTGGCAGCAGAAGGCTCTGCGTGAGGCAAAGCTCGCGAGCGATTGGGGCACGCCGAACGACGCCTATGAATCCGCGGCGAACAGCTTCCTCATGCGCCTGTTCGCGGGCGAGGCCGGACTGCTGTCCGAGATTGGCCGCTTCGCGCGCCGGATCGGCTCGGCGGGGGCGGCGAACGGCCTCGCGCAAACCCTGCTCAAGCTCACCGCGCCGGGCGTCCCCGACATCTATCAGGGGACGGATTACTGGGACCTCTCGCTCGTCGATCCCGACAATCGCCGGCCGGTCGATTTCGCCGCCCGCATGCGCAGCCTCGACGCGATGCCGCTCGACGCGCTTGCGGCGAATTGGCGCGACGGCCGCATCAAACAAGCCGTGATCGCCCGCGTGCTCGCGGTGCGCCGCGCCGCGCCGCGCCTGTTCGCCGAGGGAGCCTACACGCCGATCCAGGTCGAGGGTCCGCTCGCGCGCCATGTCGTCGCCTTCGCACGGAGCTTGGGGGACGAAATCGCGATCACGATCGTGTGCCGCCTGACCTCAGCGCTCCTGGCGGACGACGCGCTTTCGATTCAGC
>DASZJC010000531.1:0-2201 GCA_035948495.1 Xanthobacteraceae bacterium
GCCGTAACGGATGATACGAGCGGTACCGGGCAATTCGCCAATCTGTAACCCCCTCACCCCATCCCTCTCCCCTCCGGGGAGAGGGAGTCCCGCGGCGGGCGCATGTTCCAATAAAACAATGCGGCGCGGGTCGACGTTGGGCCAGCCGTCGCGGATCAGTTCATCGAAATCAGCCCGCTGCCACGCCGCGACCAAAAAAACGCGCGGCACCGCGCGTGGGTTCTCATAAACGTAGGCGTCGGCGGTGCGCGCGATAAAGGAAAGGTCGCCGGGCTTGAGCGAGGCGTCGATGCGCTCGACCGGCACGCCGGTGGCGATCACGCGCAGGCCGACGAGATCGGCGAACGGCGAGCGGTAGGACGGGTAGAGCGGCGAGAACGTGCGCTGCTCTGGGGTCGCGACCGTATCGCCGACGCCGGTTGCCGCCGCGAAGGTCGCAAGGCGCAGCGGGTTATGGCCGTACACGTGGTCGAAGCCGTGGATCATGCTGATGTTCGGCCATGGATAAGCGATGCCGATCAGCTCGACCCGGTCGCGTCGGTCGGGAGCCGCGTCCTGCGCCAGCTTCGCCTTCAACAGCGCGATGGTTTCGTTGTTGGTGTCGGGACGCAGCGCGTCGTAGACGGCGGGCGGCAAGCCGGTCGACTCGTTGGGCGCGTTGTTCCAGGCGAGATCGGCCGCGGTGAAGGCGGCGACGAGCGCGGCGGCCGCAAGCGGCCATTGCGTCAGGCGGCGCGCAAGGGCGAGGATAATGAGGGCCGCCGCCGCAAAGGCGATGCCGATGAGGATGGGCTTCGTGGCGGCCGCGAGGCTGTCGGCGTAGGACGCCGCGCCCAAAGCGGCGGCAAGGATTGCGCCGGCGATCGCAAAGCCGGCCGTCCATTGCCCTCGCGTCGCCGGCTTGACGGTTCCCGACAGCCAGCGATGCACCAGATAGCCGGCGAGCAGCGCGAGGAGCGCGCCGATCAGGAACGCGGCGTCGGCCGGGCGCCGGTAGAACGTCACGCCGGGGACGAACTCATGGAAGACCCGAAACGCCGGCGTGTACCGGCCGAGGCCGTAGAGGATCGCGACGACCGCCGCGACCGTGAAAAAGCGGATGTCGCGCGACCATAACAGGCCGCGCACGAGGCCGAGACCGACGACGGCGACGAGGGGCAGCGCGCCTAGATAGAGTTGGCCCATGTTCTGGGCGAGGAAGAGGTCGGTCGAGCCCCAGGCGAAGCTCGGCGGCCCCCAATACGGCACGGCCGGGGCGGCGGCGCCGTAGAGGTCGGCAAACGCGAGCGTGAGGAGATGCGCCGGATGCAGCGAGCCGCGCCCGGCGGACACGTAATCGAAGCCGGGACGGTTGGAGATTTCGGCGAGCAGAAGCGTCAGCAGCACCGGCACGGCCGCCACCAGTGCGCCCGCAACCGCGGCGGCCGCGAGCGGCTTGACGCTGGCGCGCACGCGCACGTTGGCACCGGCCCAATGGGCGATCGCCATGGCGGCGAGCAGATAAAGCGAGAGCAACGCGACCTGGTCGCGGCCGGCGGCGATCACCCCGCCGACAACGCCGGCGAGCAGGCCGTAGCGCCATGACGCGCGCTCGAGCGCGCGGGCGAGCAGCCACATCGCGAGCGGCAGGTAGGCGAGGCTGAGCACCTCGCCGATGTGCTGGATGCGCGAGGCCGCCGCCCCGCCGAACGCGAATGCGAGCGCCGCCACCAGCGCGCCGCCCATGTGCCAGCCGCGATCGCGAAAGAAGAGAATGATCCCGAGGCCGCCGAGGAACAACGCCGCGAACACGACCGCGTCGGCGGCACGAAAGCTCGGCGCGCGATCGACGGCCGCGAGCAGCACATGCAGCGGGGAGAAGATCAGCGATTGCGGATCGGCGATCTGCGGCCAGCCGGCGAATACGTTGGGGGTCCAGAACGGCGACCGGCCGTCATGGAGCGCGCGCGCGAGGAACGGCAGCTCCGGCTGGAACTGCGCCTTGGCGTCCCACGGAATGGTGACGGCGCCCGACAGCCACGGCCAGGCGATGACGATGAAGGCAAGCGTGTAGACAACGAACGCCGCCGCGAGCGCCAAGGCGCAAGCTAGTGGCTTCGCGCTCTCTGTTTGAGCGCTGGCCTTTCTTATCCCTCCCCCGCCTGCGGGGGAGGGATAGGGTGGGGGTTCTTGCAACAATCGCTCACCTAGACGGCCAGCCC
>DASZJC010000532.1:0-4822 GCA_035948495.1 Xanthobacteraceae bacterium
GATGTAGGCGAGCGACTTTTCCAACGTCATGCGGAGCGGCGGGGTGAGCAGCACATTGTCATCCTTGCCGGCGGCGCGGATGTTGGTGAGCTTCTTGCCCTTGAGCACGTTGACCACGAGGTCGTTGCCGCGCGCGTGCTCGCCCACGATCATGCCTTGATAGACCCTCGTGCCGGGCACGACCATCATCGGGCCGCGGTCCTCGAGGTTCCACAGCGCATAGGCGACGGCTTCGCCCTCTCCGTTGGAGATGAGCACGCCGGTGCGCCGGCCCTCGATCTCGCCCTTGTAGGGCGCGTAGGCGTGGAACACGCGGTTGAACACCGCAGTGCCGCGAGTGTCGGAGAGAAGCTCGCCCTGATAGCCGATCAGGCCGCGGGTGGGTGCATGAAAGACGAGCCGCAGGCGCCCGCCGCCCGACGGCCGCATGGCGATCATCTCGGCGCGGCGCTCGGAGAGCTTCTGCACCACGATGCCGGAGAACTCCTCGTCGACGTCGATCGTCACCTCTTCGATCGGCTCCATCGGCTCGCCGGACACCGGGGCGCGCGCGAACAGCACCTTGGGGCGCGACACGCCCAGCTCGAAGCCCTCGCGGCGCATGGTCTCGATCAAAATGCCGAGCTGCAGCTCGCCGCGGCCGGCGACTTCGTAGGCGTCCTTGTCGGAGGATTCGGTGACCTTCAGCGCCACGTTGCCTTCGGCCTCGCGCAGCAGCCGGTCGCGGATCACCCGGCTCGTCACCTTGTCGCCTTCGGTGCCGGCGAACGGGGAATCGTTGACGCGCAACGACATGGCGAGCGTCGGCGGATCGATCGGCTGCGCCGGCAACGGCACGGCGACCTCGGGCGCGCACAAAGTGTGCGACACGGTCGCCTCGGGCAGGCCGGCGATCGCCACGATGTCGCCGGCGCTCGCTTCCTCGACGCCGGTGCGATCGAGGCCGCGGAACGCCAGCACCTTCGACACGCGCCCCTCGTCGACGAGGTTGCCGTTGCGGTCGAGCACCTTGACGGCCTGGTTCGGCTTCACGCTGCCAGAGCTGATGCGCCCGGTGACGATGCGGCCGAGATAGGGGTTGGCCTCGAGGATGGTGCCGAGCATGCGGAACGGTCCCTCCTCGATCGCCGGCGGCGCGACGTGGCGCAGCACCAGGTCGAACAGCGGCGCCATCGAGGTCTTCGGGCCGTCCGGGCGCACGGCCATCCAGCCTTCCTTGGCGGAGCCGTAGAGGATCGGGAAGTCGAGCTGCTCGTTGGTCGCGTCGAGCGCGGCGAAGAGATCGAACACCTCGTTGACGACCTCGCTGGGCCGCGCGTCCGGCCGGTCGACCTTGTTGACGGCGACGATCGGCTTGAGGCCGACCTTCATGGCCTTCGACACCACGAACTTCGTCTGCGGCATCGGACCTTCGGCGGCGTCCACCAGCACGATCGCGCCGTCGACCATGTTGAGGATGCGCTCGACCTCGCCGCCGAAATCCGCGTGGCCCGGCGTGTCGACGATGTTGATTCGCGTCCCCTGCCACAGGATCGACGTCACCTTGGCCAGGATGGTGATGCCGCGCTCGCGCTCGAGCTCGTTGGAATCCATCGCCCGCTCGGCGACGCGCTGGTTCTCGCGGAACGCGCCCGATTGCTGCAGCAGCCGGTCGACCAGCGTGGTCTTGCCGTGGTCGACATGGGCAATGATGGCGATGTTACGCAGGTTCATGAGGAGTCTTGCTGGAGCATGATCCTTTTCCGAAAACCGGTACCCAGTTTTCGGGATCATGCTCTGAAAGCCGACCGCGGGCCGAACGGCCCGCGGGGTAGCGGCGTATATAATTGCGGGCGGCGCCGGCCGCAAATGGACCACCCGGCGAGAAGCGGAGCCCTCACGCCCCGGCCGGACGTCCCCACGGGCCGTAGCCGGAGCGCCCCGGCATGGCGTCGCGCACCATCAGCATCTCGCCCACCGTCCCGGCGGTGATGAGGCCGACGAGCCGCCCCTGGGCATCGACGACGCCTACCGCCGGCGCCGACTTCTCCTGCAGCATGCGGAACGCCTCGTCGAGGCATTGGCGATGCCCGATGGTGGGGACGCCCGTCGTCATGGCCTCCCCGACCGGCGCGTTGGGCCCGCGTGCCTTGAGCGCCCGCACGATGTCGGCGCGCCCAAGCAGCCCAACCAGCCGGCCGGCCTCGTCGACCACGGGAAACTCGCTCTGGCTGGTGTGCAGCAAGGTCTCGACCGCCTCGTCGATGTGGGCAGCGGGCTTGAGGGTTGCGAACTGCGTCACCATGGCGGCGGTGACCGGCACCCCGCGCGACATGGCACGCAAGCCCACCATGTGGGCTTCGGAGGCGGCGGCCAGATAGACGAAGATGGCGATGAAGATCAGCAGCGGATTGTACAGCAGCCCAACGAACCCGAGCGCGAACGCCACCCATTGGCCGATGCTCGCGGCGACCTCGGTCGCGCGCACGTAGCCGAGCCGCGTCGCCAGCGCCGCGCGCAGCACGCGGCCGCCGTCCATCGGGAAGGCCGGGATCATGTTGAAAGCGGCGAGGAACAAATTGACCTCGGCGAGCCGGTCGACCATGCCGATCTTCGAGTTCTGCACCGTGGAGAGATTCTGTGCGTCGAGAGTGGCGCCGGCGAACGCCATGAGCGCAAGCGCGATGACCACGTTGACGGCCGGTCCGGCGATGGCGATGAGGAATTCCTGACCGGGCTGTTCCGGAATCCGCGCGAGGCGTGCGACGCCGCCGATCGGCAGCAAGGTCACGTCCGGGGTGGGCACACCGAACGCCCGCGCCGTGAAGATATGGCCGAACTCGTGGGCCAGCACGCACAGGAACAACAGGATCATGAACAAGAGGCCGCTCCAGGCGGCCGCGGCGCCGCCCGTCTCGTAGCTCGCGAACCAGATCCAAATCAGGAACAGCAGGAAGGTGACGTGAACGCGGACCGCCGTGCCGGCGATCCTGCCGATATTCAGGGACCAGGACATGGGCGTTCCTTACGGGAGCTTGCCGGCCGGGCCCGCGCATCCACGCCAGGGACGGCCGCGCCCCCCGAACCTAAGCATCGGCGGCCGCCTCCGCCAGCGGCCGGATACCGCCCCGCTTAACCGGATTTTACGGAATCTGCCTCAGGTTGCCGCGGGGAATCCAATGGACCGGGTCACGCCGATGCTTCGCGCGCTCAACCGCGTGTTCACGCGCATCCTGCTTCTCGTCATCCTGGCGCTTGCCGCCCTCATGGCGGTCGGGGCCTTCGTCATCGGCCAGAGCGGGGAATTGCTGTTCGAGCAAAAGAAAAGCGATATCAAGCATGTGGTCGAAGCGGCCGCCGCCCTGGCGGCGAATTTTGAGCGCCGCGCCGCCACCGGCGAAATGACCCGCGAGCAGGCGCAGGCCGAGGCCAAGCGGGCGATCGGCGCGATCCGCTACGGCGGCGGCAAGGAGTACGTGTTCGTCTACGACTACAAGGGCATCAACCTCGTCCATCCGGTCAAGCCGGAATGGGTCGGGACCGACCGCATCGAGGAGCACGACCCGACCGGCAAATACTTCATCCGCGAATTCATCGAGGTCGCCAAGAAGGGCGGCGGCCACGTCGACTATCTGTTCCAGCTGCCGCAATCGACCGAACGGGCGGCGAAGATCTCCTACATCGCCGGCTTCGCGCCGTGGCAATGGCTGATCGGCAGCGGCGTGCTCATCGAGGACGTCCACGCGGCCAATTGGATGATGGTCCGCAACATCGCGCTGTGGCTCGCCGGGATCGCGCTCATGCTGCTGGGGGCGAGCATCATGGTGACGCGATCGATCGGCGGGCCGATCAAGCGGCTGACCGGCTCGCTGCGGCGGCTTGCCGGCGGCGACGTCGACGCGGCGGTGGAAGGATCGCAGCGCCACGACGAGTTCGGGGTGATCGCCCGGGCGATCGTCGAATTGCGCGACGCGGTGCGCAACCGCATGCAAGACGAGATGCGCCGCGATGCCGAGGCCAAGCGCGCGAGCGAAGCCGAGCGGCAGCGTTTCCTCGCCGACGTCGCCCACTCGCTCGACCGCCAGGTGAAGGCAGTGGCCGATTCGGTCGGCGCCGCCGCGCAGGCGCTGGTCGGCACCGCGCGCTCCATGACGGCGGTCTCCGCCGAAGCGCAGCGCGAGGCGGGCGCCGCATCCGGGGTCAGCCGCTCGGCGGCCGAACACGTCTCGACGGTCGGCGAAGCGGCCGGCCAGCTCGACGGCGCGATCAGCGAAATCGGCACGCAGGTGCAGCAGTCCTCGAAAATCTCCCAGGACGCGATGGCGCAGATCCGCGAGGCGAGCGCGATCGTGCGCACCCTCTCGGCCGCGTCCGCCGACATCGGCAAGGTCGTCCTGCTCATCCAGGCGATCGCCGAGCAGACCAACCTGTTGGCGCTCAATGCCACCATCGAAGCGGCGCGCGCTGGTGACGCCGGCCGCGGATTTGCTGTGGTCGCCTCCGAAGTCAAGTCGCTGGCGAGCCAGACCGCAAAGGCGACCGACGAGATATCCAACCATATCGCCGGCATGCAGCAGGCGACGCAGGAATCGGTCGCGGCCATCAAGGAGATCGGCGCGACCATCGGCCAAATCTCCAGTATCGCCTCCTCGATTGCGACCGCCGTGGAGCAGCAGGGCGCGGCGACGCAGGAAATCGCGCGCAATGTCCAGAACGTGGCGGCGGGGACCCAAGACGCCGCGGTCAACATCGTGCAGGTCAATCGTGGGGCATCCGAAACCGGTTCGGCTTCGGAAGAGGTGTTGAGCTCGGCAACGGCGCTGTCGAGCGAAAGCGCGCGGCT